>DWXM01000046.1 GCA_019119225.1 Candidatus Nosocomiicoccus stercorigallinarum | reverse complement strand
CGCGTCTGTCATTGCCATCGATGCAATTTCTCCACCTGTTAATACGTAATCTCCAATTGAAACTTCATCGGTCGCAAGTTTTCGAATACGCTCGTCATATCCTTCGTAGTGACCGTTTATAAATACAATATTTTCTTCAGTTGATAGTTCTTCCGCGAACGTTTGGTCAAACCTGCGTCCAGATGGACACATGAGTAAAACACGTGCATTGTCTAAATCTATTTCATCCATCGCGCGGTATACTGGTTCAGGTTTTAATACCATTCCAGCACCTCCGCCGTATGGATAATCATCGACTTGATTATGCTTATTATTCGCATATTCTCTAAAGTTTAACGTCTTATAATTGACGAGTCCCTTGTCTTCAGCGCGTTTTAAAATAGATGAACTTAATATACCGTCATACATTTCTGGAAATAGTGTTAAATAGTATATGTTCATAGATCTAACAGTCCTTCAATTGGTTCGATTTTAATTGTTTTATTTTCAACGTCAATCGATTTTACAATGTCTTCAGCGTTCGGAATCATATATTTATAATCACCAATGACAAAGACATCCTTACTCCCTGTTGGAAGGATTGTTGATATAGTACCGAGTACTTCGTTTGTATTTAAATTCACTACTTCACAGCCGATAATATCATTAAAGTGATACTGTCCTTCAGGTAATTCCATGTCGACTGCGTCAAACGCTTGGTACACTGTTTCACCTTTTAAATGTTCGACATCGTTAATATTACTGACACCATCAAACGTTAACATATGGAAATTTTTATGTTTACGGTAATTCGTAATTGTGTACTCTTCATTTTTAATTGTGACTGTTTGACCTTTTGAAAAGCGTTCGAATGCGAAATCACTGCTACTTAACACTTTTACTTCTCCACGAACTCCGTGAAAATTTACTAAAGTTCCGATATCTATCATAGCTAATCCTTTCTGAATAAAAAAACACACCCGAGTCGGATGTGTTTTATTCTACGTCAACAAACACTCTTACTGACGGGTCATCATTTGCTGCAGTCATAATCGTGCGCACCGCTTTGATGGCACGACCGCCTTTACCAATGATTCTGCCAACATCATCTTCATGCGCATTGACAGTATAAACCACTTTTCTATCTTCAGTCGTCTCAGTAATTGTAAGACTTTCAGGATGACGGACGATAGGTTGTAAAATCGTTTGTAGTAGTTGTTTCATTATTATTTACCTTGTTTAGCGTTGTGTAGTTTTTCCATTAAACCACGCTTACTAAAGATAGAACGAACAGTGTCAGAAGGTTTTGCACCTGTTAACATCCATTCTAATGCTTTTTCATCGTCTAATTTGACGTTATCTTCTTCTTTTAATGGGTCAAAGTAACCAAGTTGTTCGATAATACGACCATCTCTTTTTACTCTTGAATCCGCAACTACGATTCTGTAGAAAGGATTTCTTTTAGAACCCATACGAGTTAATCTGATTTTTGTTGCCATTTATATACACCTCTCATGTTCAAAATTACTTATATAATAATAACAGATGATTTTACAGTTGTAAAGAGGTTTTCCTTTACCAATTTAAAAAGGTAATCCCATACCGCTAAATGGGTTTTTACGCTTACCTTTTTGGTTTGTAAATTGCTTCATCATCTTTTTCATTTCGTTAAATTGTTTTAATAAACGGTTCACTTCTTGAAGTGAACGGCCAGACCCTTTTGCGATACGACGCTTTCTTGAAATGTTTAGTTTCTCAGGGTTTTCACGTTCTTCCATCGTCATCGAACGAATGATTGCTTGAACGTGATCGATTTCTTTACCGCTCATTTTCACTTTATCGAGACCTTTAATTTTGTTTGCACCTGGAAGCATTTTAATTATCTCATCTAATGGACCCATACTTTTTACTTGATCCATTTGGTCTAAAAAGTCATCTAACGTAAATGAGTTTTCTTTTAATTTTTGTTCAAGCTTTTCTTGTTCTTCCATATCGACGTTTGCTTGTGCGCGGTCGATGATAGATAAAATATCTCCCATTCCGAGAATTCTGCTCGCCATACGCTCAGGGTGGAATGGTTCTAAGCCATCTAGTTTTTCTGATACCCCGATGAATTTAATTGGCTTTTCAGTGACACTACGAATTGAAAGTGCCGCACCCCCACGTGTATCACCATCTAATTTAGTTAATGTAACTCCTGTAATATCTAATAAATCGTTAAATGATTCTGCGACGTTTACTGCGTCTTGACCTGTCATTGAGTCGACGACGAGCATAATTTCGTCTGGATTTGATATTTCTTTAACGTTTTTTAATTCTTCCATTAACGCTTCGTCAATGTGAAGACGACCCGCTGTATCGATAATGACTGTGTCGAGATGTTCTTCTTTAGCGTAATTCATTGCGTTTTCTACGATTGTTTCAACTTTTTCCTTATCGCCCATTGAATAGACGGGAATGTCTAATTGACGACCGATTGTTTCTAATTGGTCAATCGCAGCTGGACGGTAGATGTCACCAGCGACGAGTAATGGCTTTTTGTTATGTTGTTTACGTAAAAGTAATGCAAGCTTACCTGCTGTTGTTGTTTTACCCGCCCCTTGTAAACCAACCATCATAATGACTGTCGGTGGCTTTTTCGCTAAGTTAATTTTAGCGTTTTCTCCACCCATTAATTCTGTTAGTTCTTCTTGTACAATTTTAATTACTTGTTGGCCTGGCGTTAATGATTTCATTACGTCAGAACCTTCTGCGCGTTTTGATACGTCTTTAATAAATTGACGCACGACTTTAAAGTTAACGTCCGCTTCAAGTAGTGCTAAACGTACTTCACGCATCATCGTTTTTATGTCTTGTTCAGTGACTTTACCTTTACCTTTAATATCATCTAAGATATTTTGAAGTCTTGAACCTAATCCTTCAAATGCCACGTTTTTTCCTCCTAATCGAGTGATTCGAGTTTTTCTATAATCTCTAATGCCTTGTCTTTATCATCTAATGATTCTCTTAATGTTTCAAGTAAATCTAGGCGTTTTAAATAATGTTTGTACATACCTAAGTTTTCTTCGTACGTTTCTAGTACTTCAGTCGTACGCTTTAAATTATCGTATACTGCTTGACGCGTCACGTTTAACTCATCAGCAATTTCAGAAAACTGTAAATCCATTAAGTAATATAGTTTAACATAATCTTTTTGTTTGTCTGTTAATAAGCCGTTATAAAAGTCGTATAAGTAGTTCATACGTAATGTCTTATTCAGTTCGTTCGTCATCTGGTGATTCCCCTGATTCATCTATCATATCGGCAAATAATCCGTAAACATAGTTTTCTGCACTAAATATCTCGAGGTCGTCAATTTTTTCTCCGAGTCCGACAAATTTAACTGGAATACCGAGTTCGTTTTTAATTGCGAGTACGATACCACCTTTAGCCGTACCATCGAGTTTTGTTAAGACGATTCCTGTGAGTTCAGTCACATCGTTAAATGATTTTGCTTGAAGCATTGCGTTTTGACCTGTTGTTGCATCTAAGACGAGTAATACTTCGTGTGGTGCATTCTCATCAACACGCTGAATGACACGCTTCATTTTTTCTAATTCTTTCATTAAGTTGCCTTTATTTTGTAGTCGTCCAGCTGTGTCGACGATTAAAACATCTGTCCCACGACGTTTTGCTGCGTTTACAGCGTCAAATACAACTGCTGCTGGATCAGAGCCTTCTTGGTGTTTAATGACGTCAGCATCGACTCGGTCACCCCACACTTGAAGCTGGTTAATTGCACCTGCACGAAACGTATCTGCTGCTGCTAACATGACATTTTTACCTTCAGATTTATAGCGGTGTGCAAGCTTACCAATCGAAGTTGTTTTACCGACACCATTTACCCCAACGACTAAAATAATCGTTAAGTCGTCTTGCATGTTCATACCTTCGTCTAAGTCACCGTTACGTTCGTATATTTCAATCATTTTTTCAACGATAACTTCACGAAGTTCTGTCGTTTCAGTGATATTTTTAAGTTTTGCATAATCTCTTAACTCATCTGTTAACTCCATCACTGTTTCAAATCCGACGTCTGCAGTAATTAGTACTTCTTCAAGTGCTTCAAAGAAATCCTCATCAACTGTACGATACGTCGCCATCAGTTGGTTAATTTGGTCTTGGAATTTCTCACGGGATTTTTCAAGACCTTGTTTAAATTTGTAACCAACTTGTTCTTGTTCCCATTCTTCAAATTCTTCAATCGATATTAAGCCGTCACCATCAAGATCTGCATCTTTCGTTTCTTCAGTGACTGGTGTATCTTCAAATTCTTCTTTATCTGTCTGACCAGAAAATTTCTTTTTTAAACGATCAAATAAACTCACTTAATATTCCCCCTCTATTTCTCTTTCTTTGTATGTTTTTAAGTCGACACTAATGAGTTCAGATACACCTTTTTCTTGCATCGTAATCCCAAAAAGTCTGTCGCTTTGTTCCATCGTTTTTTTGCGGTGCGTGATGACGATACATTGACTGTACGATGTTAAGTTTCTTAAATAATGAGAGAACCTCAGTACATTCGCTTCGTCGAGTGCCGCTTCCACCTCATCTAATATGATGAATGGACTACTTCTCACTTCTAGTATACTAAACAATAAACTAATCGCAGTTAGTGCACGTTCCCCACCACTTAATAATGACATATTCGTCAGCTTTTTACCTGGTGGTTCAGCATATATAAGTAGCCCTGCATTTAAATAGTCACCATCTTCAGTTAAACGAAGCTCTGCTTCACCGCCACCGAACATCGTTTTAAAGACTTGTTTAAATTGTTCATTTACTTCATTAAACGTCTCTTTAAATCGTTTAGACACTTCATAATCCATCTCTTTAATTACTTTAAGTAACGTCTCACGTGCCTCTAATAAGTCTTCTTCTTCACGTTTTAAAAACGTGTAGCGTTCATTGACAGTTTCAAACTCTTCAATTGCGTTTAAATTGACGTTACCGAGTTCTTCTATACTCTTTTTATTTAAATGGATACGTTCACGTTTATTCTCTATATTTGAAAGATCTGTATAAATTTCAGATGCTTTTTCAAATGTTATCTCGTACGTTTCAGATAAGTAGTCGAGTTTTATACTTAATAATGACTCGGTACGTTCTTTCTCACCGTGCGTTTCTCTGAGTGTTTCTGAGAGTGTTTCAATCGTCTCTAGATGAACTTGCCGTAAATTCATATCTTCAGTCGATGTTTTAGTCACCGTTTCTATTTCGTCTTTTAACGTGCGAGATGTCTGACCTAACGTTTCAAGAGTTTCGCTAATCTCATCTAAACGACTGTTTAACGCGTCGATGTCAATCGACTCGTAGTTTGAGTCGAGTAATTCGATACGTTCATCGATATCTTTAATATCTAGAGATACATTATTGATTCTTTCATTATAATCTTTTAAGTTTTCCTTCTCATAACGAATATTCGACTCAAGTGCCACTCGGCGCTCTAACAGTTTTTGACGATTTTCTTCATATTCTTTTTCTAAACTCTCAATATCGCCTTTTTCTTTACTGAGTAACGTAATTTTTTCTTGAAGTGCGTCAAGTTCTTTTGTCTTATCATCAATTTCTTTTTCTAAAGATGAATAACTCAGTACACCTCCAATAGATTCTAATTCATTATTTAATAGTGCGATACGCTCAGTTGTAAGTGACTTCTCGTTCTTATTTTGCTCGAGGAGTTTGACTGTTTCGTCGTATTCTTCTTTTAACGATGTACCGAGCGTTTCTTCTTCTTCAAGCTTTGACTCGAGTGTTTGAATCGTATGAGTTAATTCGTCTTTTTCTTCTTTTAAACGATTCGTTTCTAACGTATATGCTTTTATTTTTTCGTCGAGGGCTTCTTTTTCTTTTCGTAATTTAAGTGCTGAGTTACCACTTTGACGGCTTCCTCCACTGACTGCTCCACCTGGATTAAAGATTTCACCAGATTTTGTGACGATTCTCCCTCTAAAATTTAGTTCACGAGATAATTTCAATCCATCGTCATAGTTATCTACGATAATCGTCGTATTAAATAAGTGATTAAGAAGCGCGTCGTATTCTGTTTCAATTAAATCTTTTAAAATATAGTGATTCACTGAAGTATTAGAAAGTTTATATTTAATCTCCTCAGATAAATCTCTCTTTTGTATTGTATCGAGCGGTAGAAACGTCGCGAATCCGAGATTTTTATCTTTTAAATAAGATATTGCACGTTTTGCATCACTTTCAGACTTAGTCACGATACTTTGAGACTGCCCGCCAAGCGCTCTGTCGAGGGCTGTTATAAATGACTCGTCAATTTGGATAAGTTCAATCACCGCACCTAAAATACCCGGCATCTTATTTTTTCTTTTTAAGACTGCTTTAACGCCTCGGTAATATCCTTCGTAGTTTGCCATCATCGAGTTGTACATATCACGTTTAGACGATAACTGAGAGATATAACGGTGTGCTTTATCATACTTATCGTTTAATGAATTGGCGTGTGCTTTTTTCTCATTCAGTGATTCGAGTAACTGCTTAAATACGTCTCTTTTATCTGTTAAGTTTGTATTTAGTGTATTTAACGTTTCGTTTAACTGAGATTCTTTTGTTTCTAACGTTTTAAGTGTGTCGTTAAATTCGTTTAACCGGTTTAATAGATCTTCACGCTTTCTAGAATCTTTTACTTCACGCTGCGTATAGTCTTTAAGCTGGTTTTCTAGTGATGTTTTTTCAACCATACGTGCATAATATTCATCTTTTAACGTTTCAACGTCTGTGTCATGTGAAGTGTTCAATGATTTTAATGATTCTTGAACAGATTTAATTTCATCATTTAGATGATCTAAATTTTCTTTTGACTCTTCTAAAGACGTTTCAATTTCTTTAAAACGAGTTTCTAATTCTTTTTTATCTTTTAACTTATTGTCTTTTTCATTTAAAAGACTCGTATGGCGTTCAGAGCGACTCGTATGACGTTCTTTAGATAATTCGATTTTACCGATAATTTGTTCTTGTTCACGCGACAGTTGAATGTATGATTCGTTATTTTCACGTTCTTTAATGGTGAGTCGTTCACGTTTGTCTCTATAGTTATTAATTGAAATATCGAGTAAATTGACGTGATTTCTCGCTTCTTCGATTGTGCGTTTATCGTTTAAATATTTTTTGTTTAACGATTCGAGTGTATTTGATAGATTTTTAATATCGTATACAGAGACTTCAATATCGCTTTGTTTCATTTCTTCAACGAGTGCTAAATACTCTTTTGCCACAGCACTTTCTTTTTCAAGTTTTGTGACACGTGATTCTAGTTCGCTCGTAATATCGTGAATACGGCTTAAATTTAAAAGAGTGTCGTCAAGTTTACGCTCAGATTCTTTTTTACGTGTTTTATATTTCATCACACCGGCGACTTCTTCTATTATTTCACGCCTTTTTTCAGGCTTTTGATTTAAAATTGTATCGACTTCGCCTTGAGAAATAATATTGTACGCGTGTTTACCTAATCCAGAGTCCATAAACAACTCAGTGATATCTTTTAGTTTCATACGTTCGTTATTAATGTAGTAGTTACTTTCACCACTTCTAAACAATTCACGTTTAATAGAAATATCGTCTTTGTCAATGTCTAAATATCGTTGACGGTTATCTAAATTTAATTCGACGACGGCACTGTTTTGTGATTTACGTTCAGTCGTTCCGTTAAATATAACGTCTTCCATTTTCGATCCTCTAAATGATCGAGCACTCGTTTCACCGAGTACAAATCTTACGGCGTCGATAATATTACTTTTACCACTACCATTTGGTCCAACGACTGCAGTGATGCCTGTATTAAATTTTATAGAAGTTTTATCTGCAAAAGATTTAAACCCTTTTGCTTCAATACTTTTTAAAAATACCATTATCTTTTAGCCTTCTCTTTTAAATAATAGAGCGCACGTTTTGCTGCGAGTTGTTCGGATTCTTTTTTTGAACGCCCCGCACCTTGACCAATTTCTTCATTTTTTAACGTGACACTTGAGACAAAATTTTTGTCATGTGACGGACCGGTTTCTTCAATTAAGTGATAGTATACTTCCTCTTTGTATACTTTATGAACATATTCTTGAAGTGCTGTTTTAAAGTCTGTGATCCCCATATATTCATCATTTTTAATTTTAGGAAATACATGTGTACTTAAAAATTTCCATACTGCATCATATCCTTGGTCGATATATAATGCTCCTAAAAATGCTTCGAACATATCTGAAATGATTGATGGACGCTTTTTACCACCAGTTTTTTCTTCTCCTGGACCGAGTAATAGTAACTCTTCCATTTTTAAGTCGTTCGCAAATATTACAAGTGAAGGCTCACAAACAACATTTGCACGCAATTTTGTTAAGTCGCCCTCCGGCCAATTTTTAAATGCGTCAAATATATATTCTGAGACCATCAATTCTAATACTGCGTCACCTAAAAATTCTAAACGCTCATTTGAATGTATTCTATCTAAATGAATATTATAGACAAATGAACTATGCATAAATGCTTGTAAAAATAATTCTTTGTTATCATAATTGACATCGATTTTTTCCATGAACTGATCAAGCTTTTTAAAAAATAACTTCACTTGTTCAGATGAATGAAAGTCATTTTCAATTGCTTTTAAAACTTTTTTCATAATCTCACCCTAGTATATTTTACTAAACTTATCGCTTTAGTAATAGCAATACATAAAAGAAAAATCCACTTATTTAAAAGTGGATTTTATCTATTATTTTATTGGTTTTCAAGCTTTTCAATGAAATCTAAAGCATCACCAACAGTAACGATTTTTTCAGCTTCTTCATCTGGAATTTCAGTTTCAAATTCATCTTCTAATTCCATTACAAGTTCAGCAATATCTAAAGAGTCTGCACCAAGGTCATCCTTGAATGTTGCATCTTTCGTTACTTGATCTTCATCAATACCTAATTTATCGACAATAATGTCTTTAATTTTATCAAAGTTATCCATACCATTTCACCTCCTTAAAATGGTAGAGGTAAAGTTTTACTTTACCAAGGCTCTTGTGACAAGAGTCTATTATTTTATACCCAAAATTATTCATTGGAATTCATGTATTTCTACTATTCTTTTTGAGATAAAATCCCCGTTAACACTTCACTAATAGAACACCTTAAATTTACAATGTGTTCATAATACCACAGGGGTTACCCCATGTACATTCCACCATTAACATGAATCGTTTGTCCTGTAATATAACGCGCATTGTCTGATGCTAAAAACGCGACCGCTTCAGCGATGTCTTCAGCTTGACCAAATTTTTGAAGTGGAATTTGCTCGAGCATTTTAGTTTTTAAATCATCATTTAAGACATCCGTCATATCACTTTCAATAAATCCTGGTGCAACTGCATTTACTGTAATATTTTTACTTGCTAATTCTCTAGCGACACTTTTTGTCAGCCCGTCGATACCTGCTTTACTCGCAACATAGTTCGCTTGACCAGCATTACCAAGACTCCCGACGATACTTGAAATGTTAATGATACGTCCTGATTTTGCACGAATCATCATTCTCGATACGTTTTGAATGACGTTAAACGCACCTTTTAAGTTGACGTTAATGACGTCTTCAAACATTTGAGGTTTCATACGCATTAAAAGCGTGTCTTTTGTGATCCCTGCGTTATTTACCACAACGTCAAGTCGACCATACGTATCTTTAATATGTTTAATCATTTCTTTTACTTCGTCATGATTTTGAACTTGGCACTGATAACTCTCTGCTTCACTGTCTTTTGCTTCAATTTCTTTAACGACTGCATCTGCTTTTTCTTTATTTCCTGAATAGTTAACGATTACTGTATAACCATCTTCACTTAAACGTAACGCTACCGCGCGTCCAATGCCGCGAGAAGCACCCGTAACTAACGCAACTTTACTCATTGTAGTTGTTCACCTCTTCTATCGTGTCGATATGTGATGTATTTATTGATTTTGTAATCTTTCTAAGTAAGCCCGTTTGCACTTTTTTCGGACCAACCTCAACTGACTCCGTCGCACCAAGTTCGACTGCTCGCTCGACGCACTCGACAAATCTAACTGGTGACGTAATTTGTTCAATTAAATTCTCTTTAATTGTACTTTTATCAGTCTCTCCTTGGGCTGAAACGTTTTGAATGACTGGAATTTTTGCATCGTGAAACTCTATATCTTCTAAAAACTCTCGGAATTTCATTTTCGCATCTTCCATTAAATGTGAGTGGAACGCACCAGACACTTTCAGCGGAATTACACGTCTCGCACCTCTAGATTTTGCAACTTCTATAAATGCGTCAACTTTTGATGCATCCCCTGAAACGACGATTTGATCTCTAGTGTTAATATTCGCTGGACTTACTTTTTCATTGTCGTCACTTAATTCTTTACATAAGTCCTCTAAATTTTTTCGGTCCATACCGATGACCGCTGCCATTTTACCAGCTTTTGTTTCACTCATTAATTGTCCGCGTTTAACCACTGCTTTTACTCCATCTTCTAACGATAAAACACCCGCATGTACAAGTGCTGGTAGTTCACCTAAACTATTACCGAGTAAAAAGTCACCTTTAATATTTGTCGCTTTAAGGACCGCAAGTGAATGCGCAAATAATGCAGGTTGTGTATATTGAGTGTCATTCAGTCGGTCATCACTGTTAGAAAACATAATTTCTTTTAAATCATAATCGACAAGACTAAAAATTGTATCGAGTAACTTACGCGCGTCACTATTATTGTCATATAAGTCTTTTGCCATTTCGTTATACTGTGCACCTTGACCAGGGAATAGTATAAGTTTACTCATCTGTAGAAATGGCCTCCTTAATTTTTTCAATCGCATCACTTTCTGCCATTGTAATCGCATTTCGAATTGCATTCTCAATTGCGAGCGCGTCACTCGAACCGTGCGCTTTTAAGACGTGACCATTTACCCCAAGAAGCGGTGCACCACCAAATTGACGATAGTCCATAACGTCTTTTAATTTACCTAGATCTTTTTTTACAGCTAAAGCAGATAGCTTATTAAAGAATGACGATAAAAAGATTTTTTTCACTTCGCCAAGTATACTGCTCGCTGTCCCTTCGATTGTTTTTAAAATTACGTTTCCAGTAAATCCATCTGTCACTCCAATGTCGTATTTACCAGTTAATACGTCTCTTGTTTCAAAGAAACCACTATAGTTTAAATTAGATTCTTTTAATAACTGGTGCGTTTCTTTAGTGAGTGGTGTTCCTTTAATATCTTCACTACCGTTATTAATTAAACCTATTTTTGGATTTTTACGCCCAATAATATTTTCCATATAAATAGATGCCATATGGGCAAACTGTAATAAGTGGTTCGGTTTGTTTTCAGAGTTAGCGCCGAGGTCTAACATTAACATTCCTTTTTCGCTCGTTGTTGGAATCATTGACGCAAGTGCTGGGCGTTCAATTCCTTTAATACGTCCAATAACGAATAGTCCTGCAGTAAGTAAAGCGCCTGTATTTCCGGCAGATACAAACGCATCCGCTTCACCGTCTTTTACAGCTTTAGCTGCACGGACGATTGACGAATCTTTTTTACGACGCACTGCACGTACTGGATCATCTTCACTCGTAATTACTTCAGTGACTTCAATAAACTCTACTCTATCGTGATTATCTGTCCAGCTTCCTGACGTACCGTACGCTTTTATTTTAAGATTATCGTACTTTTCTAAAGCAGATTTTATTCCTTCTACAACTACTTTTGGTGCATAATCTCCACCCATGAGATCGACTGCGATTGTTTTCATTACTTTTCACCTTCATTTTTAAAATGCATGACAAAATGTCCAAAAAATACTGTTTCACTATTTACAAATGACTCCACTAAAATAAGTGCTTCATTTTGTTTAATTTTTAATACTTTTGCTTGAGCGGTAACTCTATCACCAACAGATGCTGATTTTAAATACTTCACGTTTGCTTCTTTTGTCAGCACCATCTCTTTACCTAACACCGCAACGGCGAGTGAATTTGCCTGACCAAACAGGAAGTGTCCACGCATAATATCGTAGTTTTGGAATGCGTGTTCTTTTTCAACAATAAAAAAAGATGATGCTTCATTATTTACTTCGATATGTATAAGTTCTCCGATGACGTCTTGAAGCGGAATACTTTTAATTTCATTAGCATTCTTTTTCGCCACTTCTTTAATACGTACTCTTAATTCAGGAATGTTCATCTCGACTCGGTCAAGACGAATCGTTTGAATTGAGACGTTTAAAAGATTTGCGAGTGCTTCATCTGTTAAAAATGGATCTTCTTCTAGTTGACGTTTAATTTCTTCACGTCGTTCATCTTTTTTTAATTTAGCCACGTAATCTCCCCATTTAGTAGTTGGTGCTAATTTCAGTATATAAAATCATGCGCACCTTTTCAAATGTTTCAATAATTTTATATAAAAAAAGTGATTAGCAATCAGCTAATCACCTATTATTCAACAATTTCTGCTTGCACAATGAGACGCTTTTCAAATAATAATGTGTCTGGATTGTAATCCTCGCATGTAATAAGCGTCAACATTTGAGGATCTCCTTCAGTTTGTTCTAAAATATCTACTCTGTCAGGCGTCACTTCAAATATGTCAGTAATTTCGTATTTAAGTGTTTTATCTCGTGTAATAAATTCTATTTCGTCTCCGACATCCGCTTTGTCAATATAGTTAAATCGAATTCCTGCACCTTCAACTCTATGACCTGCGATTGGAATGTTTTGCATATCTAAGTTGTCGGACTCTTCTAACATACTTACACCGTTTCTAAGCTTTTCTTCACTTAACGGTCCGTAAAATACAGGTTCAGAAATACCTGCACTTTCAATTTTTAAAATACCGGCCATATCATCTTTAATTTTTACACCTTTTTTATCGCTCGGTTCGATACCTGTAATAAACTTCTCAATCGAGTTTACATTAACGTCATCATCACCGTTTTCATATGCTTCGATAATACGGTCATTCACAATATCAGTAACGAATTCTCGAATATCTTGCCAAAAGAATAGAACGAGTGCTGTTATAATAAGTAATACACCGAGTATTCTAGTAAAAGTTCGCATATGTTTACTCCTTAAATAGTTCTATCGCTTCAGTTCGTGCGACTTCTAAAATTCTATAGTCTTCAACGAGATCTGCGACTTTAAACTCTGGTAAACCACTTTGTCTCACGCCGAAAAAGTCGCCCGGTCCGCGCATTTCTAAATCTCTTTCAGATAAGACGAAACCATCTGTTGTCTCTGTCATAATATTCATACGCATTTCAGCTTGTTCAGTTTTACCTTCGCTGATAAGTATACAATAACTTTGTAAATCATTTCTACCGACTCGACCTCTTAATTGATGGAGAGTAGATAATCCGAAACGTTCGGCGTTAAAAATCGTCATTACTGTCGCATTTTTAACGTTAATACCTACTTCAATCACCGTTGTTGAAACAAGTATTGGCACTTCTAACGATTCGAATCGTTCCATCGCTTTGTTTTTCTCATCTGGTTTCATTCTACCGTGAACAAGTTCGACTTTACTTTCTCCAAAAGCTTCTTTAAACATCATATAAACTTCTTCAGTCGTCATTAAATCTAACGTTTCAGACTCTTCAATTAACGGTGCAACAACGTATATACTGTGCCCTTTATTGACTTCTTTACGAATAAATTCAATGACTTCATCAATTTGTTTTTCCTTTTTCCAAAACGTTTCAATCGGAAGTCGCCCTGCTGGCATCGTTTTAATTAGTGAAACGTCCATATCACCAAATGCTGTAATCGATAAAGTTCTCGGGATTGGTGTTGCCGTCATATATAAGACATTTCGACTCGTCGCTTTTTTATTTAGTTTCTCACGCTGATTGACACCGAACCGGTGCTGTTCGTCTGTGATTACGAGTCCTAAATCTTTAAATATAACGTCGTCTTCAAATAACGCATGTGTCCCGACGATTAAATCGATTTCTCCAGACATTAAACGTTCTTTAATTTCACGTTTTTCTTTTAATGATGTTGTACCTGTTAACTTGCTAATTGTAAGTCGATCGTCAAACGACTCAACTAAACTTTCATAATGCTGATTCGCAAGCACCTCAGTTGGCACCATAATTGCACTTTGTTTTCCAGCTGTTTTTAACGCATACACTGAAATCCCAGCGACGATTGTTTTACCGCTTCCGACGTCTCCTTGAAGCAATCGATTCATTGGATACTCGATAAGTAAGTCTTTACAAATTTCGTTGACACTTCGCTTTTGGTCTTTCGTTAACTCAAATGGGAGTGTAGAAATAAATTCTTTTAGTTGTTCGATGTCGTATTGAATAATCGATGACTCGTCTTTGACTCTTTCTGATTTACGCTTTTCAATGATTTTTACTTGGAACATAAATAATTCATAAAATTTCATCGTACGTCGTGCTTGACGTAAATCATCCATATTATCTGGAAAGTGTAACAAATAAAGCGTTTGTTTGATTGGCATCAACTTATACTTTTTAATTAAATAGTCTGGTAAATCTTGGTTAAACATTTGCGTTCGAAACACTTCTTTTACGATGTTACTAAACGTCTTATTGTTCATGACCTTATTTAATGCATAACGCATATCTACAGAGTCACCATGTGAAGTTATAATACTTCGACCAGACATTTCAAGTTTTGCACGGTTAAACTTACCGTGAACTTTAATCATCTCACCGACTTCAATTTTCTTTTTCAAATACGCCTGATTAAAAAATGTCACTTTAAAATAGACATTATTTGCTTCCATAAAAAAACTCATACGGTTTAAGCCTTTACGTAAATACGTCACCGTTGGTTCTGTTTTTACAACACCGAGCGCAGTAATCGTTTCTTCTAATTTTACTAAATTAACATCTGTTGGATTTTGATCGAGATAAGAATTAGGCAGATGAAACACGACATCATTGACTGTGTGAATCCCTATACTTTTTAGCTTTTCTTCAGTTTTCTTGCCGACACCTTTTAAAGTTTCAATGCCGACAGATGGCGTAATGACTTCATATAATTCTGTCATTTAACTATCCAAATAACTCTTCTTTAATTCGTTCACCTGTCGGAGTTGCAGCGAGTCCTCCACGGCCAGTTTCACGTAACTGTGACGGCATTGTTAAACCGATTTTAAACATCGCTTCAACTACTTCATCTGCAGGGATTCTAGATTTAATACCAGCAAGCGCCATATCTGCGGCTGTTAATGCATTTGATGCACCCGCTGCATTACGTTTCACACAAGGGACTTCAACAAGACCAGCAACAGGATCACACACTAGGCCAAGCATATTTTTAAGAGCAATTGAAAATGCATGGGCACACATTTCTGGGCTACCCCCAGCCATTTCAGTCACTGCAGCTGCTGCCATTGCAGATGCACTCCCAACTTCTGCTTGGCATCCACCAGCTGCACCAGAAATACTCGCGTTATTCGCAACGACCATTCCAAATGCGCCCGCTGTAAATAAAAACTTAACCATATCTTCATGCGTAAACTCTGGATGATTTTCCTTCATTGCAAATAATACACCCGGGACAACACCTGCTGAACCTGCCGTTGGTGTCGCGCATATTTGGCCCATCGCAGCATTTACTTCATTAGTTGATACTGCGTAACAAATCGCATGAAGTGTTAAATCTCCGCTTAACCCACGACCGGAGTCTATATAGCGCTTCATTTTAAAGGCATCTCCACCGGTTAATCCCGTTGTACTTTCGACTCCTTCAACGCCCTCTTCTACTGCGGATTTCATCGTACTTAAGTTTCGTTCCATTTTCTGCCATACTTTTTCATAAGAAAGTCCTGACGTTTTTACTTCTTGCTCGATCATAATATCCGCGACAGATTTCCCTTGAGACTCTGCTTTAGATATTAACTGGTTAATGCTACTAAATTCGTTCATATCTATCACGCATCTTCCTCTTTTAGTTCTATCACCCGTTCAACACCTTCAACCGCTTCAATTGATTGAACAGTCTTTTCATCACATTTACCATCGATTTCAATCGTCATCAGTGCGGTCTCACCCACTTCTTTACGAGAAACATTCATCGTTCCGATATTTAACTCAGCATCTTTTAAAATACTTGTCACGTTCGCAATCGTACCGAAGCTATCTTTATGAAAGACGAGTAGCGAATGTAAATTACCAGATAAAGAAATCGGATAATCATTAATCGAGACGACTTGAATCATCCCACCACCGATAGAAATTGCTTCAACGATTAGTTCTTCATCGCCACTATATAAGTGAAGTGAGGCAGTATTTGGATGGCTTCTCTCTTCAGCCATTTCGATAATTTTAACACGCATATTTCTACTTTCAGCTTCCTCGTATGCGTATTTAATTTTAGGGTTATCTGTTGAAAAACCTAGTAAACCTCCAATTAACGCAACATCTGTCGCGTGACCTTTATACGTGTCTTTAAATGATCCATATAAATAGATATCGACTTTTTCTGGTTGCTTTTTAAATAGATTACGCGCCGTCTGTCCAATTTTAACAGACCCTGCAGTATGTGAACTCGACGGACCAACCATTACCGGCCCGATGATGTCAAAGACACTATTATATTTCATAAATTCACCTCATCATATAAAAGCCACATCGATGAATACCGATGTGGCTTTAAATTACTCTACAGAAATTAAATAACTATATACGGGTTGTTTACCATCGTGAATTTCAAATTCAACGTCATGAGAATCTTCAAACTTCGCAACTAGTTCTTCCACGAGTGATTCTTCACTACCTTCACCAGTGAAAATTGTCACGATTTCTGAATCGTCATCAATCATCGTTTCAAGTAACTCATTTAACGTCACTTTGACGTCTTTATTTGACGTAATAATTTTCCCGTCAACAATACCCATATGTTCATCTTTTTTAATTTCAACGTCGTCAATTTTAGTATCTCTGACTGCGTATGTGACTTGACCTGTTTGTACATGTTCGATTGCTTCAACCATTGATGCTTTGTTTTCTTTTAAAGACGCTTCTGGATTAAATGAGAACATCGCAGATACACACTCAGGAATAGAGCGCGTTGGAATAACCGCAGAATCGACGTCTAATATTTCTGACGCTTGTTCAGCTGCCATAATGATGTTTTTGTTGTTTGGCATGATGATCACTTCTTCAACATTTTCATCTTTAATAATGTTGACGATATCTTCAGTTGAAGGGTTCATTGTCTGCCCACCACTAATTAAGTGTGTCACACCGATACTCTTTAATAGCTTATCGATACCTTCACCACTTGAAACAGCGATAATTGCTGTTTTAATCGCTTCTTTTTTCTTGTTTTCTCCGCGTTTAGCTTCTAAATCTCTAAACTGTTCGCGCATGTTTTCAATTTTCGTTTTAATAATTTCACCGTACTCCGCACCATAAGTTAAAGCTTCACCTGGGCGATTAGTATGTACGTGAACTTTTACGATCTCATCGTCATTAATGACGAGTAAAGAGTCACCGAACTTATCCATGTCATTTCTAAATTCGTCTTCGTTAAATTTCTTTTTATCGTCACCAAAGCGCACCATAAATTCTGTACAGAATCCAAATTCAATATCATCAACTGTCATGAACTCATCGAATTCATGAACGTCATTGACGAACTCATCAGTGTTTACTGAATCAGTTTTTTCTACTGCACCAGTTTCCTCGACTTCTTCACCTTTAAGTGCTTTTAAGAAACCTTCATAAACATAAACGAGTCCTTGACCACCTGAATCGACAACACCGACTTCTTTTAAAACAGGTAATAAGTCTGGTGTACGTTTTAGTGATGCTTTCGCTTCTTCTAATACAGCTTCCATAATTTTAACAATATTTGTTTCTTTTTCAGAAACTTCTGTTGCTTTATCTGCTGAGTCTTTAGCGACTGTTAAAATTGTTCCTTCAACTGGCTTCATGACCGCTTTATAAGCTGTTTTTACCCCAGCCTGGAACGCATCACTAAACGAAGCGTGATCGATAGTATCAAGTGCTTCTACTTGTTTAGAGAATCCTCTAAATAATTGTGAGAGAATAACACCTGAGTTACCTCTAGCTCCCATTAGTAAACCTTTAGAGAAATGTTTACCAACTTCACCAACGTGATTACTACTTAAATTTTCAACTTCCGAAGCACCTGAAACAATTGACAACTTCATATTTGTTCCTGTGTCTCCATCTGGTACTGGGAAGACATTCAGTGAATCAACATAATCCGCGTGCTTTTTTAAATTGTTCGCACCATTTAAAATCATTTTGCGAAACTGTTGTCCATCTATTTTATTCATTTCCAAAAATCCTCCCTAACTACTCATCCGAATCAATGATTCTAACACCTTGAACGTGGATGTTTACAGAATCAATTTTAAGTCCTAATGTTTTTTCTAGCGTATACTTCACCGTTGATTGTACGTTTGATGCAACTTCTGAAATTTTAACTCCGTACAGAACGATAATATACAAATCAATTTTTAAACTGTCATTTTCATTTTCTACTACTACACCGCGTGCATAGTTTTCTTTACCTAATAACTCAGCAAATCCATCGCGGAATGTTTTTGAAGCCATTCCAACGACACCGTAACTTTCACTTACAACGCCACCGGCGATATTTGCGATAACGTCTGTTGAAACTTCGATTGTACCAAGTTCATTATTAATTTTTAGTGACATAAACTCACTCCTAATCATCATTTTATTATAGATGTAAAGTACTCCGTTTGACAAGTCCTTCTATAAACTGCATGATTATATAGAATGACATAATATTTCTTATTGTGTTTTAAACTATATTCATGTATTATATTATAGTATTCGACAATAAGAATTATCAATTAAAAACTAAATGAAGGAGTGGGACGAATGGCTAAAGTATGTTACGTTACAGGTCGCCGTGCTAGATCAGGTAACAACCGTTCTCACGCACTAAATGCTAATAAAAGAACTTTTGGTGCTAACTTACACAAAGTAAGAATCATGGTAGATGGAAAACCTAAACGTGTTTGGGTTTCAGCACGTGCTTTAAAATCTGGAAAAGTACAACGTGTATAATTAAAATAAAAAAAGAGATTTGTGCGATAGATTCGTACAAATCTCTTTTTTTAAGTGTACACATGCTCGTTTATGGGTTCGGATGTATGATTTTGGTCGGAGTAGTCTTTTTTTCTTGTAAAGGAGTTAGAATGTCGTTCATGTTTTTGATTTAATTTAACGCAAAATGAGTTTTTGTTAAAGAGAGTCGCGTTAGTTTGACGCAAAACGCTGAATCGTCAACGTAACGAGATGGTCGTTTACAGAAATCCGAGTTATGTTAAATTAATTCAATTCTTTTCACGCAAAACCCCTTTGCGTCAACATATATTCTCTTTCTTTAACAAAAATTCCTCCGTACTTATATTTATAAGATAAAAGTTTTGACCCCTAATTTAGGTCTTTTTTTATACATAATTTTATGTAAATCGCTTTTCTTGAATCAAGGGATGTTTAGTCCTACTGTAAGTATAAGGCGTTAACTTAAGGGGGAAATATCCATGAAACAGTTTGACTTACTCATTATTGGTTTCGGTAAAGCAGGTAAAACACTCGCAAAAACTGCCGCAACGAACGGTAAGACAGTCGCAGTGATTGAGCAGTCTAAAAAAATGTACGGAGGAACTTGCATCAATATCGGGTGCATCCCTTCTAAAGTATTAGTACATGACGGAGAATTAAATCAATCATTTAATGAAGCATTTAAAAGAAAACAAGATGTTGTTGACGCCTTAAATAAGAAAAACTATGACAACTTAGCAACCGAGGAAAATATCGAAGTTATTGACGGAAAAGCGTTATTTAAGTCAAACGACGAGATAGAAGTGTTTGATGAAAATAATCAATTAATCGACACGTTCACTTCAGAACATATCGTTATCAACACAGGAGCAACTCCCGTCATTCCTAATATTGACGGTGTAAAAACTTCAAAAAGACTGTATGACTCTGAAGGTATTATGGAATTACAAAAACAACCAAAACGACTTGTCATCGTTGGCGGCAGATATATTGCGTTAGAATTCGCGAGTATATTTAATAACTTAGGCACTGACGTTACAGTTTTAGAAAAAGGCGACACACTGATGCCAAAAGAAGATAAAGAAATTAAAGACACGATTATCAGCGATTTATCTGAAAGTGGGATTCAGTTCATCACGGATGTAAAAACTGAACGATTTGAAGACAATGAAGATTATACGACTGTTCATACGACTAAAGGTGAATTTAACGCAGATGCTGTGCTACTCGCGACTGGACGCGAGCCAAATATTGATCTTGGCTTAGAAAATACAGATATTAAATTGACAGATAAAAATGAAATTAAAGTCGATGAATATCTAAATACAACAGTCAATCATATTTACGCAGTTGGTGATGTAAAAGGTGGTATGCAGTTCACGTACATCTCACTCGATGACTTTAGAATTGTAAAAGACGCAATTTACGGTAACAAAAACCGCTCGACTAAAAATCGCGGCGCGATTCCGTATTCAGTATTCATTGACCCACCGCTTTCAAGAGTTGGAATAACAGCTGAAGAAGCTTTAGAAAACAATAAAAATATCAAAGAAGGAAAACTTCCAGTCAACAGTATTCCGAGACATAAAATTAATAATGACGACAGAGGATTATTTAAAGTCGTTGTCGACAAAGACACAAATGAAATTCTCGGTGCGTCGCTATATGGTAAAGAATCAGAAGAGTTAATTAACCTCATAAAACTCGCAATTGATGAAAACATCTCATACGACACGTTAAGAGATAACATCTACACACATCCTACAATGGCAGAATCGTTCAACAATTTATTTGATGTAGATTAATTAGTATGTTGGATCTCCCGTTAACGTAAAAGTCATTTGCGTTAACAGGAGGTCCATTTCTTTAACGCAAACCTCTTAATTGTACACGTAATGACTTCATCGTTTACGTAAATCCAAATTGCATCAAAGTAATTTTAATTCGTTAACGAAAAGCCAATTTGCATCAACACGTCTTCTCACTTGTTGACGAAATGGCATTCTCGCCCATACAACCACTCCGACAAGATAAAAAACTCTACAAACATAAAAAAGATGAACTCCATAACAGAGTTCATCTTTTTTAGAATAAACTAATAATATACACTGCTATCATCGCAACAAATATTGCAGGAATCATATTACCGACACGTGTTTTTGTGACGTTCATCATATTTAAACCGATCGCAAATATGATTACTCCTCCTGTTGCACTTACTTGTTTTGTCATCGTACTTAATACCGATTCTGGGATAAATTGTGCAAATCCTTTTGCACCTAACGTAATTATCGCTTCATATAAAAACGCTGGAATTCCAGAGATGATTACCCCAAGTCCATACGTCGTTGTCATCACAAGCGCAATGAAAAAGTCCATGAAAGACTTTGTGTAAAATACTGTATTATCTCCGCGCATACCAGCATCTAAACCACCGACAATCCCCATCGCTCCGATGATAAAGATCATCGATCCAGATACAAGACCTTGAGAGATATTACCCGCGTTTTTATCTCCAAGTTTAAATTCTAACCAGTGTCCAACTCCGTTTAGTCTGCCTTCTAAGTTGAGTGTTTCACCAATAACGACACCAATAATTAAGCTAAGTAAAGTGATAATAACATCAGTAGAAGCGGATATCATTTGTATACCAAGACCAATTACTACTAAGCCTTGTGCTTTAAGTATAGAGTCTTTCATATGTTCTGGTATAAATGTAAAAATTAACCCGAGTGAACCACCGATAATTATAGCTAAACCATTGACGAATGGTCCAAGTAATAACATATTCTTATCCCCTACCTTTTGTCGTTTGAGTAAATCGCGATAACAGGTTGATTTGTTTCAACCGTCGCAGTTTGGCCTACAAATTCATTAGACACCGTTAAAGTACTGCCAATTGATATCTCGACTTCTCCGTCGTATTTAAATCCGTCTAAAGTTAATGTTGTTCCATTAAAAAACGGTATGAATGAAATATATTTATAGCCAATATTTTTCAACTCTTTTTTACCGATCACTTTAAATATGACGTTCAACTTATCAATTAACCGAATATCAACATTTTTAAACTTTTCGTTTAATAGGAGTTGGATATTCATTAACTCGTGGTCGATTCGGTCGCCTAATGCGCCGTACACATCAATTTCATTGTAACCTTTATCGACTAAATCAAATAATGCTAAGTGACTATCTGTATAGTCTTTTTCACTATTTACTGCGTTAATTTTTAACTCTGACTCGATGAATTCACGTTCTTCACGACTTACTGAATCGTAATCGCCGTACGTAAATTTAGGGGTAATTCCTTTTTTCAATAACCCATATACCCCTCTATCAACGCCAGCATAGTCATTTGTATCTTTAATAAAGTCAACGTCTCTCATCACGACGCTTATTTTCATAGTTCACCTTTAAGGTCTTTAATCGTTTCTCTTAAGTCATCTGCTTTAAATAAGTATGATCCGCTGACTAAAAGATCTGCACCCGCATCACGACAAACTTTTGCAGTTTCGTCGTTAATACCACCATCTACTTCAATTAAGTAATCGTAGTTTTCTCTAGTACGAATTGAATCCAGTTCCGCGATTTTTTTCACACCTGACTCGATAAATGACTG
>DWXM01000045.1 GCA_019119225.1 Candidatus Nosocomiicoccus stercorigallinarum | reverse complement strand
GGAGAATTAGCTCAGCTGGGAGAGCACCTGCCTTACAAGCAGGGGGTCGGTGGTTCGAGCCCGCCATTCTCCATTTTTTTATGGAAGGGTAGCGAAGTGGCTAAACGCGGCGGACTGTAAATCCGCTCCTTCGGGTTCGGCAGTTCGAATCTGCCCCCTTCCACCATTAATATTGGCCTGTAGCCAAGCGGTAAGGCAACGGATTTTGGCTCCGTCATGCAAAGGTTCGAATCCTTTCAGGCCAGTATGAGCCGTTAGCTCAGTCGGTAGAGCATCTGACTTTTAATCAGAGGGTCACAGGTTCGATTCCTGTACGGCTCACTATTAGCACTAGCAAAAGCTAGTGCTTTTTTATTATACTTTAACAATTAATTATTCATGAAAACGGTTTTATTTACATATTGTAAACGCTATCTTATTAATATACACTAAATGTATAATAGTTTTTAAGGAGTGTTATACATGGGGTTAGAGATTGATCTAATTGGGGCAACGACTGCCTTTGGTCAAGGTAAACCAGGAGTTTCATTTGGCCCAGATGCACTAAGAATGGCTGGAATTGTTGGAATGTTATCTAATAATGGACATATTGTTTCAGATAAAGGAAATGTATCTGGTAAGTATACACATAATTTCGCTAAAAAAGATATTTCTATTACAGATGATTTAAAGAACTTAGAAGAAGTTCGTGATTACTCACTGGAACTTGCTAAATTAACTTCTAAATCTATTGAAAACAATCGTTTCCCATTAACTATTGGCGGAGATCATTCATTAGCCCTTGGTAGTTTATCTGGTATTGCTCCACATTATAATGAACTCGGTGTTATTTGGTTAGATGCACACGGAGATTTAAATACAGCAGAAACATCACCAAGTGGTAATATACATGGGATGATTTTAGCTCAGTTACTCGGCATCGGAAATGACAAGTTAACGTCAATTAACGGCTATCAAACTAAATTAAAAGCTAAAAATATTGTTTTAATTGGTGTGAGAGACTTAGACGATGGTGAAAAAGAGTTAATTAAAAAAAAGAATATTTTAACATTCTCTATGAGTGATGTAAGAGAACTTGGACTAAAAGAAGTACTTAGAAGAACATTAAAGCATCTGGAGCATACAGACGGGCTTCACCTGTCATTTGACGTAGATTCAATCGATCCAATGGAAGTAAAAGGGACAGGAACAAAGGTACCTGGTGGATTATTTACTTCTGAAGTGATTATGTTTATGGAAGAACTAAGTAAAAAAGATAAATTAACGTCGATGGATTTAGTAGAAGTAAATCCATTACTCGATGATCAGAATAAAACAGCAGAAACGGCAGTGTGGATAACGGAATACTTATTTGGTAAACGTACAAGATAAACTAGCGCAACTCGCGCTAGTTTTTTTAACGTCATTTAACTTTGTTGCATTTTGTTATAAAAAGGTTCATAATTTATAAGAGTAAAGTGAGAGGTGCAACAATGATAGGGAGAAGAATTAAAGAGTTAAGAAACAGTCAAAAACTTACTCAAAAAGAATTATCTGATGGCATCGTATCTAGAACGTATTTAAGTTTGATTGAAAAAGGATCGGTACAGCCTTCAAATAATGTTTTAGTTAAACTGAGTAAACGTTTAGGTGTTAGTGTCAACGATCTGATGGTAGAAAGTCAAAACTATCAGTATAGTGACATCGATATGAGCCGTGAGATAATTTTTTATGAGAATAAAGTAAAAAACAAAGAGTATGATGTTATTTCTGATTTTATAGAAGAACGATTTGAAGAGAAAGAAGATATTCAAAAAATTGATTTAGCGAGAATTTACTTAATTTATAGCGAATATTATATAAATACATCACACTATAAAACAGGTAAAGAGTATTTGACGCGCGCTGAAAATATTCTTCTAAAAATGCCAATTAATGATTATTATATTCGTTATACGATATTACTCAGCAAGATTTATTTGAAAGATAATGATATAGATAGTGCGTTAGACGTATTAGAGCGAGCAAAAACTGAGATTTCGTATACAAGTCAGTTTCAGTTAGAAATGATTCAAATCTTATATTTAATGACAAAGGCATACTTTAAAAAATCGCAGTATTACACTGTGATTCGTCTTATTAATGAACTTGAAAAGTTAAGTCGACAATTACAACTCGACTATAAAGACAATAAAGTACGTTATATGAAGAGTATCAGTCTATATCATGAAAAGAAATTTGATACACTAGAGATACTTACAGAAAATCATACCGAAATATACGATAAAGTATTATATACGTATTGTTTGCTCGTAAAAGGTGACGTGAAAAGTGCCCGTCAAGTTTACGAAACAATCGAGCCGACACGTCGATATGAAGCGCTCAACGAAATTATTGATGATTTAAATGAGCGTTTTAGTTCGATTATGTAGAGAGGAACGAATCGAAATGCTTCTAGGAAAACTGTTTGAAGAAACAACGACATTGCATTTAATCACGAGTGTCGTGGATTTATTAATTGTATGGTTTGTATTTTATCAATTAATTAATGTAATTAAAGGAACAAAAGCGATACAGCTTATTAAAGGTATATTTTTCATAATCATCGGTCGTGCGATCAGTGAT
Source organism: Candidatus Nosocomiicoccus stercorigallinarum (assembly GCA_019119225.1). GTDB lineage: Bacteria > Bacillota > Bacilli > Staphylococcales > Salinicoccaceae > Nosocomiicoccus > Nosocomiicoccus stercorigallinarum. The sequence goes on along the minus strand of DWXM01000045.1, from coordinate 32,584 downwards.
TTCTTGGATCTCACGACGACGACGCAAATTTTTGACTTAGTATTACAATGGGGATTCTTAGCAGTGATTGTAATATTCCAGCCTGAGTTAAGACGCGCACTCGAGCAGCTTGGTAGAGGAAGAATATTTAAAAAGACAACAGTGAATAAAGAAGATGAATTACAAAAATATCGTGACGAGATGATTACTGCAGTTAAGTATATGGCGAAGCGTAGAATCGGAGCCCTCATCGTATTTGAACGTGAAACGGGCTTAAAAGATTACATTGAAACTGGGACGCCAATGCATGCAGATTTAACATCAGGATTACTAATTAACGTATTCGTACCAAATACCCCACTTCACGATGGTGCGATGATTATCCAGGGAGATAAAATAATTACAGCTGGAAGTTATTTACCACTTTCAGAGAGTAATAAAATCGGCAAAGATCTCGGAACAAGACACCGAGCAGCAGTTGGTATTTCTGAGGTGACAGACGCATTTACAGTTGTTATTTCAGAAGAAACAGGAGATATTTCGACGACAGTTGATAGTAAATTAAATAAAAATATCTCACTCGAAGATCTTGAAGAAGAACTAAAAGATTATTGGCAAATCACGAACAATAAAAAAGAAGGGGGTGGCCTATTTGCTAGAAAGTAAACCAGGTATCCTCATCGTGTCATTGTTACTTGCTTTATTTATGTTTGCGAGTGCAAATAAAATATTTGAAGATTTTAATCTGTTCGGAAAAAACTCTGGAAAAGATAACGTAACGATAGAAAACGTGCCAGTGAATGTTAAATATGACGAAGATAATTTATTCGTCAGTGGTGCACAAGAAAGTGTACAAGTGAATTTATCTGGCCCACCTTCAAAAATTAAGCAACTACAAACAACACAAGATTTTACTGTAGAATTAGATTTAACAAACTATGAACTTGGCGAATATGAAGTGGATTATGATGTTGAAGGGTTACCAGAGAACGTTACTGCGACTGCGTTACCTAAAAAAACGACGGTTTCTATTCAAAATGTAGTAGAACAAACTTTTGAAGTACAAGCAGAGGTAAATGAAAGCCGGATGTCTTCAAAATATACAATCGATTCTATTTCTACAGATCCTGAAGTCGTCACTATACGCGGCGGAGAAGATGATATGGCACGTATTCAATACGTGCGTGCGATGATTTCAGGTACAGAAAAAATTACTGACTCTGTTACTGAAAACACGGATGTTAGTGTCTTTGATGGACAATATAACAAGTTAGACGTTATTATAGAGCCTAGTAAAGTTGATGTGAGTATCAATGTTGAAGAAAATAAAAAAGAAGTACCATTATACTTGAATACGATTGGTGAGTTGGAGTCAGATTATCAACTTGATGGTGCTAAGTTAAAAGAAGATACAATTACAATATACGGTGAACAAAGTGTACTTGACGAAATTAATGAAGTGTACGCAGAGTTAGATTTAAAAGATGTTGGTGAGTCCGGTAGTTTTAATACACAATTAAATTTACCGAATAATATATCTAAAACTGAACCAACAAATGTGAAAGCTGAAGTAAAAATTAGTAAAAAGTAGGAGTTAATTATGGGAAAGTATTTTGGAACAGACGGTGTTAGAGGTGTAGCGAACGACTTTTTAACACCAGAATTAGCATTTAAACTTGGACGTATCGGTGGATCGGTTTTATTAGAGGAAACTAATGAAGAAAGACCACGCGTCTTAATCGGAAGAGATACACGTATTTCAGGTGAAATGTTAGAATCAGCATTAATTGCAGGGTTATTATCAATTGGTGCTGAAGTCATTCGACTCGGTGTGATTTCAACACCAGGTGTTGCATATCTTACAAAGGATATGGAAGCAGATTTAGGTGTTATGATTTCTGCGTCACATAACCCAGTTGAAGACAATGGTATTAAATTTTTCAAAAATGATGGCTTTAAATTAGACGATGAAACTGAAGAGAAAATTGAACGTTTATTAGAGACAGATGAAGCACTTCCACGTCCAACAGGTGTGGATGTTGGATTCATTACAGACTTCTTTGAAGGCGGTCAAAAATATTTAAGTCACTTAAAATCTACGATTGATGGTGATTTACTTGATCAGCATATCGTCCTTGACGGGGCACACGGTGCGACATACTCACTTGCACCATATTTATTTGGTGACTTAGAAGCAGATGTCGTAACAATCGGTTGTAATCCAGACGGAACAAACATTAATGACGGCTTCGGTTCAACGCATCCAGAAAACCTTCAAGAAAAAGTATTAGAAGTTGAAGCGGACTTCGGGTTAGCGTTTGACGGTGATGGAGACCGTTTAATTGCAGTTGACGACAAAGGTGAAATCGTCGACGGCGATAAGATTATGTATATTCTTGCGAAAGACTTAAAAGAAAATGGTCTTTTAAATGACGATATGGTTGTAAGTACAGTCATGAGTAACTTAGGATTCTACCAAGCGTTAGAAAGTCTAGACATTAAAAGTGATAAAACAAAAGTCGGTGACCGCTACGTAGTTGAAGAAATGAAAGCACATAACTACAATCTAGGTGGAGAACAGTCTGGACATATTATTATGTTAGATCACAACACAACAGGTGACGGATTACTTACAGGTATTCACTTAGCACATATCATTAAAAAGAGTGGTAAAAAATTAAGCGAGCTTCATAGTGAAATGAAAAAGTTCCCTCAAGAACTCGTGAATGTAAAAGTAGAAGATAAGTATCACGTCACAGATAACGAAAAAGTAAAAGAAATTATGGCTGAAGTTCAAGAAGAAATGGCAGGAAACGGTCGTATTTTAGTGAGAGCTTCAGGAACAGAACCACTTGTTAGAGTAATGGTGGAAGCTGAAACAGAAGAAAAAGCCAATGAATTCGCAACGAGAATTGCTGAAGTCGTTGAAAAAGAAATGAGATTATAATTTTTAAAGCACACTATTTAAGATAGTGTGCTTTTTTTATATAAAAATATTTGTTGAAAAACTGAAGAATTCTAGCATAGATATGTGTAACACATATTTAGGAGGAATATTATGAGATTAGTTTTATCACTATTACTAATGGCTTTCATTTCTATGAGCTTTACATCTGAAGTACATGCTCTAATGTTAGAAAAGAAAACAATAAAACCGTCAGCGACTTCAGAACTAAAAATAGTTCAACCAAGTACAACTGCTGCAGAATATGCGTTAAAACTTGCTGTTGGAAAAAGATATGTTTGGGGTGGTAACTCAGACACGGATGTAGATTGTTCATCATTTGCTCAACAATTTATGAGAGGGTATAAAGGGATTCAAATCTCAAGAACTACATATGATCAAGTAAAAGAAGGAACAAAAGTAAATGATCCAATGCCGGGAGATCTTGTATTTTTTAATGATTTTGCACACGTTGGAGTATACGTTGGTGACGGGATGATGGTCGATGCTTTAAATCCTGAAGAGGGTGTCGGATTACGTGCAGTCTCTTATGTTCATGGTAAAGTCGATGGGTATTATAGGTATTAATTAATATAAGTGCATTTCTATAAGAAATGCACTTTTTATTTAAATTAGTTTTCATTATTGGATGGTGATTTATCGCTTATGAGAAATGATAGTGTAATTCAATACTATGATTAGCGATAAAATGCTCGTTTTACTAAGAGATAGTAAACAATTACACTATTACTTATGATAAAACGACATTTAACTTAAATGATAGTAGAAAAATACACTATGATTTCCCATAAATCATCTTTTGTACAAAGTGATTGTGTAAAAATACTCGATCTTTTCCGATAATGAATTAAAACCATAAAAAAAGAAGCGATTTACCAGCGTAAATCGCTCCATTATTATAATTACGCGCGTGGTCCGATCATTTCTGTTTTACCAAACTCACTGTTGCGCATTTCTTCTAATCGTTCTTCAACTTCTTCTTGAGGTAAGTTGTGAACCATAATATATCTGTTTCTAGGATGCTCAGCACATTCCATTGAGCATGCACCTAGGTGTTTATCTTGATTTTCTTTACTACAAAGAATTTGTGCGTTACATTCTGGGTTTGCACAGTTTACATAGCGTTCACATGGTGTACCGTCATAGTGATCTCTACCCACGACTGTTGGATTTACTTGGTTAATTGGTACAGTTAAACGCTCATCAAACACGTACATTTGGCCGTCCCAAAGTTGGCCTTTAGTGTTTTCATTTTTAGAGTATGTTGCGATACCACCGTGAAGTTGACCGACGTTTTCACCGATACCTTCACGTTTTAACCAACCAGAGAATTTCTCACAACGAATTCCACCAGTACAGTATGTTAAGACGCGTTTACCTTCGAATAAGTCTTTGTTTTCTCTCACCCAATCAGGTGTATCTCTAAATGTTGATACTTCTGGCTTAATTGCACCACGGAAGTGACCAACATCATATTCATAATCGTTTCTAACGTCTAATACGACAGTGTTTTCGTCTTGGATTGCTTCCATCCACTCTTCTGGAGATAAATATTCACCAGTAATTTCATGTGGATTAATGTCATCTTCTAAGCTTAAGTTAACAAGTTCTGGACGTGGACGACAGTGCATTTTTTTGAATGCATGTTCGTTTGCTTCATCGATTTTAAATGGCATCTCTTTAAATAGAGGATGATTATTCATGTAGTCGATGTACTTTTGTGTTTGCTCGTAATCGCCAGATACTGTCCCGTTAATTCCTTCATTTGCGACTAAAATACGTCCCTTTAGTCCGAGATCTTTACAAAACTGTAAATGTTCAGCAGCAAACTCTTCGGGATTATCAATTGTCACGTAATGGTAATAGAGTAATATACGATATTTCATTTTCTTTCTCCTATCATAAATATAATTGCAAGTTATACTAGATAGATAATCATGCATTAAATATTATAGCAGAAAGTTCATTATTTCGCATTGAACAGTTTAAAAAGAATAGACTTTTGGTACACTAAATGTATAATACTTTGTTTAGGAAGGTACATAATGAATATAAAAATATATTTAGATATCGCATGCCCATATTGTTATATCGGTAAGAAGAAATTTGAAGAAGCATTAAAAGAATTTGACGAAGTTGATTTTGATATCGAATATAAAAGTTTTGAATTAAACTTTGATGCACCGCAATACCCTGATGAGACATTAATTGAATCATTGTCACGTCGTACAGGTGTGTCTGAAGATGAAATCAGACGTAACCAGCGTATTTTGATTGAATCGGCGAAAGCTGAAGGTGTGAATTTAAATTTAGAAAATGTTGTACCGTCAAATACACGTGACGCACACCGATTATTAAAACTTGGAATTGAGGAAGGAAAAGATAATGAGACGTTAGACGAACTCTATTATCGTAACTTTGTGCTGAACGAAAACGTCGCTGATCCGGACGTACTTTTATCTGTTGCTGAAGCAGTTGAATTAGATAGCGAGAAAGCTAAAAAAGTTGTTGAAGATAAATCAGAGTTTACGGAGTACGTTATTGAAGATTTTAACTACGGCAAAATGCTCGGGGTTCAAAGTGTACCGCACTTTATTTTTAACGAGAGATTTAAAATGAACGGTGCACGTGAAGTTGAGTTATATATCTATGCAATTGAAAAAACATTAGAAGATATGAAAAAGAGCGATTTATAATTTAAATCGCCTTTTTTTATGTCTATTTCCTTCAAAACACAAACATCATTTTAAAAAACTTAAATATTGTTCGGAATTTTGTGTAGAAAACATGTATTTTATGTTATATTAATAATGAATTTAAAAAACGGAGTGAGAATTTTGGTAGTAAGTATCGTAATGGGAAGTTCTTCGGATTGGCCAACAATGAAACAAGCAAAAGACATGCTCGATGAATTTGGAGTTAAGACGCATGTCGAAGTCGTAAGTGCGCACCGTACACCGCATAAGATGTATGAGTTTGCGACAAATGCAAAAAATAACGGCACAAAAGTAATTATTGCTGGAGCTGGTGGTGCCGCACACTTACCAGGGATGATTGCATCAATGACAAACGTGCCAGTGATTGGTGTTCCAATTCAGTCAAAAGCGTTAAGTGGTGTCGATTCACTATATTCTATCGTTCAAATGCCTGGAGGTATTCCAGTTGCAACGATGGCGATTGGTGATGCCGGAGCAAAAAACGCAGGTATTTTTGCAGCGAAATTAATCGGAATTGAAAATAGTGACGTCTATGAAAGACTAGAAGAATATACAAAATCATTAGAACAAAAAGTGGAGGATATGCAAAATGACCTCAAGTAAGACGATATTACCAATGAAAACAATTGGGATTATTGGCGGTGGACAACTTGGCAAAATGCTCGCACAAAGTGCACTTCGAATGGGATATAAAGTCGCGATTTTAGATCCATCAGAAGATGCACCAGCACGCGCGACGAGTCATGAATTTATTCACGCAGAATTTAGCGATGAGCAAGCACTCAAAAAGCTCGCAGATATGTCAGACGTTTTAACATATGAGTTTGAAAATATCGACGCACATTTATTAAGAGGATTAGTTGAGCATTATTACGTCCCGCAAGGTGCCGAAACAGTACTGACACTTCAAGATAGAGAAACTGAAAAAGCAGCAATTAAAAAGTCTGGTGCAAAAGTCGTACCTTATCAAACAGTCGACAATAAGGACGAGTTACTTAGTTTCATCGCAGAAAATGAATACCCAGTCATCGTAAAAACTGCAACTGGTGGATATGACGGTAAAGGACAATATTTAATTGAAAAAGAAGTAGATATCGACGAAGTACCGTTTGGTGAGGTTGAACTTGTCGCTGAAAAATATGTTGACCTTGAAAGAGAAGTATCACTTACAGTGGCAAGAAATACGAGTGGAGAAACAATCATTTTCCCACTTCAAGAAAACTTACATCAAAATCAAATTTTATATCGCACGATTACGCCGTCAAGAATTGACGTGTTTGAAGAAGCTAAACGTCAAGTTGAACTTATTATGGAAGAACTCTTATTCGTAGGGGTATTCACAGTAGAGTTTTTTGTTGATAAAGATATGAACGTTTTTGTTAATGAAATCGCACCAAGACCACATAACTCAGCGCACTATTCAATTGAAGCCTGCAACATCAGTCAATTTGATGCACATATTTTAGCAGTGTGTGATTTACCATTACCTGAAGTTTATCAGCATCAAAACGCTGTGATGATGAATTTACTTGGTAAAGATTTAGATCGTCTAGAAGATGATTTATATAGTCATAAAGAATGGAACGTCCACTTATATGGTAAAACAGACCGTAAACCAGAACGTAAAATGGGACACGTCACACTACTCACTGATGATTTAGAAGAAACATTAAAAGACCTTGAAACGACATTTCTAAAAAATAATTAAGACTTATCCTTGGAGGAAAACAATGACTAAATTTAATGAACCTACTGCAAACCAAATTGAAGAAGAAAAACTATACACACATATGGGGTTACGTGAAGACGAATATAAAAAGATAGTTGAGTTAATCGGAAGAAAACCGAACTATACTGAAACAGGAATCTTCGCGTCAATGTGGAGTGAACATTGTAGCTATAAAACTTCAAAAACGTTTTTACGCCAGTTTAATTCTAAAGGTGAACGCGTATTAATGGGACCTGGTGAAGGTGCGGGTGTTGTAGACGTTGGAGATAATGAAGCGGTCGTATTTAAAGTTGAATCACATAACTCACCATCAGCAGTTGCACCATTCCACGGTGCAGCAACAGGTATTGGCGGTATTTTACGTGACATCGTATCTATTGGTTCGACACCAATTGCTCTCGTAAATTCACTTCGTTTTGGAGAGCTAGATAATGATAACAGTAAATGGTTATTAAAAGAAGCGACAGACGGCTTAGAATTTTATGGTAATACGATGGATATTAGTTCGGTTACTGGAGAAGTTGAATTCGACGAACGTTTCCAAGGGCGCCCGCTCGTTAATGCGATGGCAGTTGGTTTAATTAAACATGATAAAATCCAAAAAGGTCTTGCAAAAGGTGTTGGAAATAAAGTCGTCTATGCAGGACTTGAAACAGGTAAAGACGGAATTTTAGGTGCATCATTCTCAAGTGAAGAACTTGGTGACGATCGTAAAGTAGAAATTCCAGATACTCAAGAAGGATATCCTGAAGTTGGTAAAAAATTAATGCATGCAACGCTAGAAGCAATCGATTATGATAAATTAGTCGGTATTCAAGATATGGGTGCAGCTGGGTTAACGTCATCATCTGCTGAAATGGCAGCAAAGGGTGGATACGGTATTGAAATGCACTTAGATAAAGTACCAGTATCTGACGATACGATTTCACCATTTGAAATGATGTTATCTGAAACACAAGAAAGAATGCTACTTGTTGTTGAAGATGGTTATGAAGAAGAATTCGTTGAAATATTTAAAAAACACGGACTACCAGCGGCAGTAATTGGTGAAGTCATTGAAGATGAGTCACTCGTTCTTTACTATGACGGTGAAAAATATGCAGACCTTCCGACGCATCATTTAGAAAATGCACCAGAAGTGATTTTAGAAGGTGAAGAAATAGCACTCGATGAAGCGAGAACAGACTATAGTAACGAAGACTTAAAAGAAATATTTAAACAACTCATTCACCATCCAACACTTGGCGATAAATCATATATCTACAATAAATTTAAACGTAAAGAAGATACGTTACAAGGTTCTGGATTTGGTGCAGGCATCGTTCAAATTGGAGACAGTAAAAAAGCAATTGCTGTAACGATTGATGGTAAAGGTCGCTACGTTGAAGCAGATCCGTATAACGGTGGTAAAGAAACAGTACTTCATGCATTTAGAACGACTCTTGCAACAGGTGCGTTACCAATCGCAATGACAGACGGTTTAAACTACGGTAACCCTGAACATAAAGAGATGTATGAAATTATAAAACAATCTACTAAAGGAATGGCAGAAGCATCTATTGCAGTAAATACTCCTGTTGTATCGGGTAACGTTTCATTATATAACGAAACAAAAGAAGGTCCAGTATTACCAACACCAATTATCGGTATGGTCGGTTTAATTGAAGATACCGATTACTTAAAAGACCGTTTCGTAGAAGAGGGTAATAGTATTTATATCGTTGGAGATTTAAAGCCTGAATTTAGCGGAAGTCAAATTGAAAAGATTGTTGATAATAAAGTTCGCCGTACTAAGCGTGAAGTAAACCTTGAAGAAGAATATACACGCGGTATGGACTTAAGACAGTTATTATTAGACGGTGATTTAGAAAAAATCGCACCGATTGGTCGCGGTGGTTTCATCATTAAACTTGCGCAACTACTCTCTCACTATGATTTAGGTGCAGATGTAAATTTAAATGTACGCGGAGACTTACTATTTAGTGAAACACCAGGTACGTATATTGTTATCGGTAAACCAGGATTAGATATTAAAGACGCGATTGAAATTGGTACGGTGACTGGTAAAGAATTCAAAGTTAAAGCAGAAGATTTTGAGTTAGATTTACCAATGAAAGAAGTAAAAGAATTATATGAATCAGCGATCACAAGTCGCTTAGACCTGGATAACTAAAGGAGGAATACAGCGTGTTTGGTATATGGGGTCATGAAAATGCGTCAGAACTCACATATATCGCGCTTCATAGTTTACAACATCGTGGACAAAATGGTGCCGGTATCGTCGCATCAAATGAGGACTACTTATTTGGTGCGCGCGGTATGGGTCTTTTAAATGATGCGATATCAAAAGAGCAACTCGAATCATTGAAACCATTTAAAAATGCGATTGGTCACGTAAGATATGCAACAAAGACATCATCAGAACTCGCAAATGTCCAACCGATTTTACTAAAAAGTTATTCTGGAGACTTAGGAATTTGTCATAATGGTAACTTAACGAACGCGATACAATTAAGAAAAGCTTTAGAATCTGAAGGGTCAATCTTCCAAACGACGACAGACGTTGAAGTGATGGCGCATTTATTAAAGCGTTCTAAAGCTAGAACGAATAAAGACCGAATTAAAAGTGCATTACGTCAAATTAAAGGTGCATTTGTATTTTTACTATTACAAGAAAATAGTTTAACAATCGCAATGGATAACCACGGTGTACGACCATTAATGCTTGGTAGAATCGATGATGCGTGGTGTGTTGCGAGTGAAACTTGTGCGTTTACTGCGATTGGCGCAGAGTATGTTCGAGACATTGAACCAGGTGAATTTATAACGATTACTGATGACGGCATTGATTTTGATAAGTATTCTTACGTTGAGCGCCCAAATTTATGCTCGATGGAGTATATTTACTTTGCGCGTGCAGATTCAGAATTTCGTCATCAGTCAACGTATCGTATTCGTAAAGCACTTGGAGAAGCACTTGCTAAAGAGTTTAAACATGACGCAGATTTAGTCATCGGGGTGCCTGACTCAAGTCTTGCTGCGGCGAGAGGGTTCTCTACAGAATCCGGTATACCGCAAGAAGCTGGACTATTAAAAAATAGATACGTTGGTCGTACGTTTATCACTCCTGGTCAAGAAGCGAGAGAACGTGCTGTACGTATGAAGTTATCTCCAGTACGAGATATCGTTGAAGGAAAGAGAGTTATTGTAATCGACGACTCGATTGTACGTGGGACGACAAGTAAATTTATCGTTAGATCACTTAAAAAAGCAGGTGCAACAGAAGTACATATGGGTGTATCATCACCACCACTAAAAGATCCTTGCTATTACGGAATCGACGTATCAACACATGCTGAGATTATCGCTTCACAAAAATCGGTCGAAGAAATATGTGAAGAAATTGGTGCAGACTCACTAACATATTTATCTGTTGATGGTATGCATGATGTTTATAAACAGTTCGGTTCTAGAGGCGAGTGTGACGCGTGCTTTACAGGAAATTACCCAATTGAAATTGTCGATGATTTATTACCACAAGAAAAAGAACAAAAATCTAAAGGAGTTTAGTTATGTCTGAGCAATATAAACAAGCTGGCGTAGATATTGAGGCAGGTTACGAAGCGGTTAAACAAATGAAAGTACACGTACAAGAAACAATGCGTAAAGAAGTACTTGGTGGTCTTGGAGGGTTCGGTGCAGCGTTTGATTTATCACAGTTAAATTTAAGAGAGCCAGTACTCGTATCTGGAACTGATGGTGTCGGAACAAAATTGCAACTCGCAATCGATTCTAATCGTCACGATACGATTGGAATTGATGCAGTTGCGATGTGTGTAAATGATATTTTAACAACAGGCGCTGAACCACTATACTTTTTAGACTACATCGCTGTTAATAAAGTTGTGCCTGAACAAGTTGCAGATCTCGTTAAAGGTGTGAGTGAGGGATGTAAACAAGCAGGTTGTGCTTTAATTGGCGGTGAAACTGCAGAGATGGGTGACATGTACGACGAAGGTGCATATGATATCGCAGGATTTGCAGTTGGTGCTGTTGAGAAATCTGAGTACGTTGATTTTGATAGCGTCAATGCTGGAGATGTTATTATCGGGTTACCATCAAGCGGTATTCATTCAAATGGATATTCGCTCGTTCGTAAAATCATTAAAGATAATAATGTTGATGTAAGTAAAGATTTAAACGGTACACCGTTAATCGATTTACTTCTAGAACCGACACGTATTTACGTACAGCAAGTACTTAAACTCCAAGAAGACGTGACTATTAAAGCGATGAGCCATATTACAGGTGGAGGTTTCTATGAAAACATTCCACGTGCGTTACCAGAAGGACTTGGTGCTGAAGTTGACGTGACTGACGTTAAAGTACCAGAGATTTTAGAATGGTTAATCGACAAAGGGAATATTGACCGTGAAGAAGCGTATAACGTCTTTAACATGGGAATTGGATTTATGATTGTCGTCGACGAAAAAGATAAAGAAACAGCACTTGAAAACTTAAACGCATCTGGAGAAAATCCAGTTGTACTCGGCAAAGTGGTCGATAAAAAAGGACTTACAATCAATGGTTAACATTGCAATATTTGCTTCAGGAAGCGGAAGTAACTTTGAAAATATCGCAACGAGTGATTTAAATATTGATATTAAAGTACTCATTGTAGACAACAAAGATGCGAAAGCAATTGAACGCGCCAAGCGTTTAAACGTACCGTACAAAGTCGTAGAACTAACTGGTAAAACGAAAGATCAATTTGAGCAAGAAATATTAGACATATTAAAACGAGAAAATGTTGAGTACATATTACTCGCAGGGTTTATGAAAATTTTATCAGCAGCGTTTATCGAACAATATGACCATAAAATTATTAATATACACCCGTCATTACTTCCAAGTTTTAAAGGTAAAGACGGTATATTAGATGCTTATAATTACGGTGTTAAAGTCAGTGGTGTGACAGTGCATTATGTTGATAGTGGAATCGATACTGGAGAAATTATCGATCAAACACCTGTTATTATTGAAGACGATGATACGTTAGAAACTTTTGAAGATAAAATTCACAAAGCAGAATATGATTTATATATTCGTGCGCTGAAAAAAGTGTTGGAGGTAAACGAATGAGAGCGTTACTTAGTGTTTCAGACAAGACAGGCATTACTGAATTTGGACAAAAGCTCGTAGATAATGGATACGAACTATTCAGTACAGGTGGTACTTTAAAAGCTTTACAAGATGCGAATGTAGCAGTGAAAAGTGTATCAGAATTAACAAATTTCCCCGAGATTATGGATGGCCGTGTAAAGACGTTACACCCAGCAGTTCATGGAGGATTACTTGCAGATCGTAGTAAACAGTCGCATTTAGATGAGTTAAAAGAACAAGACATTGATTTAATCGATATGGTCGTTGTAAATTTATATCCATTTGAAGAAACGGTTAAAGACGAAAACGTAAGGATTGAAGACGCGATTGAAAACATTGATATCGGTGGACCGACGATGTTACGTGCAGCTGCGAAAAACTATAAACACGTACTATCTATTGTTAATCCGGCCGATTACGATGAAGTGATTAGCCGTATTCAAACTGATGATTTAACAGAAGACTTTAGAAGAGAGTTAATGGTTAAAGTATTTAAACATACGACAAATTACGACCAAGCGATTACAAACTTCTTTAGTCAAGCTGAAAAAACGCTTCGTTACGGAGAAAACCCACATCAAAACGCGCGTTACATCCGTACGACAAGCGCATCAAATACAATTTTAAATGCAAAAATCTTAAACGGAAAAGAGTTATCTTATAATAACTTCCGTGACGCAGACAGCGCGTATTTACTTGCACGTAAATTTAGTGGACCCGTTGCGGTTGCAGTTAAACATATGAATCCTTGTGGAGTAGGTGTAGGAGATTCAATTCACGATGCATTTATGAATGCATATGAAGCAGACTCGCAATCTATTTTCGGAGGAATTGTCGCGTTAAATAAAGAAGTAGACTTAGAAACAGCTGAAGCATTAAGTAAAATTTTCTTAGAAGTAATTATCGCGCCTAAATATACCGCTGCAGCACTTGAAAAACTTCAAGAGAAGAAAAATTTACGTGTATTAGAAATCGACTTCACTGAACAAACTGGCGATGAAGAAATTGTCAGTGTATCTGGTGGATACTTAATTCAAGATAGAGATAATACACCGTTAAATATGGATGATGTGACAGTCGTGACGAAAAAAGAGCCAACAGAAAGTGAGTATCGTGCACTGGCGCTCGCGTTAGAAGTTGTAAAACACGTAAAATCAAACGCAATTGTACTTGCAGATGAACACCGTACAGTCGGTATTGGTGCAGGTCAAATGAATAGAGTAGGCGCATTAAAAATTGCGATTGAGCGTGCGACAAAAGAATTAGATGGCACAGTCGTTATGGCAAGTGACGGATTCTTCCCAATGCCAGATTCTGTACAAGTTGCGCATGAAGCTGGAATTCACGCAATTATTCAACCAGGTGGGTCAAAACGTGACCAAGAGTCCATTGATTACTGTGATGCACATGATATGACGATGGTAACAACTGGTATGAGACACTTTAAACATTAGGAGAGAATAATTTATGAATACTTTAGTTATTGGAAGTGGCGGGCGAGAGCACGCAATTGTACGTGCATTGAATCGTTCAGAAAGAGTAAATGAAGTATTTGCGTTACCAGGTAACGATGGTATGACTGAAGCAACACTTGTTGAAGGGATTCCGGTCTCAGAATTCGATCAAATCGGTGAATTTTGTAAAGAAAAAAATATTGAATGGGTAGTCGTTGGTCCAGAGGATCCGTTATCAGAGGGTATTGTAGATACACTCGAAGATAAATTTAAATTGAATGTATTTGGCCCACGAAAAAAAGAAGCACAAATGGAGTCATCAAAGTCATTTACGAAACATTTAATGAAAAAGTATGACATTCCAACGGCTAGTTACGAAGTGTTTACCGATAAAGAACAAGCAAAAAAATATTTAGAAAATGGCGCCTTCCCAGTCGTTATTAAAAAAGATGGTCTCGCTGCAGGTAAAGGGGTTATCATTGCACAAAATTTAAAAGAGGCGCTAAATGCACTCGATGAGTTAATGGAAACTGACGGTGAAGTCGTTATTGAAGAGTTTTTAGATGGTGATGAATTTAGTTTAATGGTACTCGTCAATGGCGATACATATACACCGTTTAACATTATTGCTCAAGACCATAAACGTGCGTTTGATAACGATGAAGGACCAAATACAGGTGGTATGGGTGCGTATGCACCTGTCGATTATATTTCAGAAAATATCATCGAAGAAGCGGTTGAAAAAATTGTTCGTCCGACAGTAAATGCTATGGTTGAAGAAGGATTAAACTACTTCGGGGTACTTTATCTCGGTGCAATTATTACAACAGACGGTGTTAAAACAATCGAGTATAACGCACGATTTGGTGATCCAGAAGCGCAAATTCTACTCGATTTACTCGAAACAGATTTTATTGACATGTTAGAAGGTAAGCAAAGAAAAGAGCCTGTAGAACTTAAATTTAAAGATGAGTATGCAGTTGGAGTTATATTAGCGTCAGAAGGTTATCCAGGAGATTATGAAAAGGCAAAAGAAATTGTGATCGAAAAAGATTTAATGAAAGATATTTACGTCAGTGCATTAAAACATCTTGAAGATGACATATATGAATCAAATGGTGGACGCGTATTACTTGCAGTTGGTCGTGGTAGTACAATTGAAGACGCGAAAAATCAAGCATATAGAACGTTAGATAAAGTAAAGTATGACGAAAAAGACTTCTTCTATCGTAAAGACATCGCATATAAAGCATAAAAAAACTAGCGCTAAGCGCTAGTTTTATTTTTGGTGTGCTCTAACATCTTTAGAAGTGAAGCCTTTTAAGTGGTAATATGCACCGTAAATTAAGCCAAATGGTATTAAAATCAAAATTAAGAAGAAAAGGCTCCCAACAAATTGTCTTAAACCAAATTCACTAAAGAATTCTCCGCTCGTTGCATCGAGTAGTGGAGGTAAAAATGCAAAGTAGTAAATCGCTGCCACAACTACGAAAGTAAATATGTAAAAGATAAAGTTTTTAATATAGTAAGGTTTTGTATCTTTATCGTACTTGAACATCTAGGCACCGCCTTTTTCAAAATTGTCTTTAAATTTAAATATATATCTGTATAATATCATGTATAAAGATTATTTTAAAGCACTTATTTTAATGAGGGAAGTCTATTATGAGTATAAGAAAAGGTCAACCATCTGATATTGATACGGTAATGTCAATAAAAGATAGCGTTGTAAAACTGATGAAAGAAAGCGGAAACAATCAATGGAATGATAGTTATCCGTCACGAGATGTACTTCTAAATGATATAAAAAATGATCACTTATTCGTCTATGAAGAAGATGAGACAGTGTTAGGATTTATCGTCGCGGATGATAATCATGCATTCGAGTATGATGATATCCCTTGGGAACTTGCGCGTTTAGATAGTATTGCGTTTCACAGAGCAGCCGTAGATCCAAATGCACAAGGTAAAGGTGTTGCTTCTAAATTAATGGACGAGGTCGAAGCATTTTTTAAAAATGAAGGTTATCTCGGCGTTCATACAGATACAAACCTTAATAATATTCCAATGCAACGTCTATTTGAAAAGCGTGGTTATGAATACCGCGGTAAATTAAACTTACATAATAATCTTGATGAATGGTATGTTGCCTACGAAAAAGTGTTTTAAAATAAAAGTGATAAATAGGAGGGGTAAAGTTGAAACTACTCGCTAAGTTGTTCTCAGGTATTATTGCCGGTATCGTTGTAGGTACTATTTACTTTTACACTGCCGACGGTACAGCGTTCCATAGTTTTATGGAAGTAGTTACAAGATTATTTATAACGATGAAAGATATCCTTGGTTCGTTTATTTTCTTCTTAATTCCATTAATTATATTTTTCTTCATCGCAGATGGGGTATCATCAATCGGAACCGGAGCTGGTAAAGTTGTCGGTGCAACGCTAGGTGTTGCATATATATCAACAATTATCGCAGGGTTACTTGCATATACAGTTGCACGATTTTTAATGCCAATAGTAACTAAGGGTGGATCGGTACCTGAAGAAGGTTCTGAGTTAACAGGACTATTAGAGTTTGACATCCCACCACCATTAGATATTTTAACAGCACTTGTTTTAGCATTCTCTGTAGGTATTGTAATTAACATTATAAAAGCAGAAACGATGAAAAAATGGGTGCATGATGGTAAAGAGATTGTAGAATTTTTAATTGAAAAAGTGATTATCACAATTTTACCATTCTATATCGCAGGTGTATTCGCAGGAATGGCGTCTACAGGAACAGTATTTAAAACATTATCAGTATTTGGTATCGTGTTACTCATCGCGATAGCGTTACACTGGGTATGGATTACAATTCAGTACACAGTTGCAGGTTCTATGCTTGGTAAGAATCCATTTAAGATGATTAAAACAATGTTCCCAGCATACGTTACAGCGCTCGGTACGATGAGTAGTGCAGCAACGATTTCTGTTACACTACCAAAGACTAAGGAAATGGGTGTACGCGAAAAAATTGCTGACTTTGTCGTTCCACTCGGTGCGAACATTCATTTATCCGGTTCAGCAATTACAATTACATCATGTTCAGTAGCTGTAATGACAGTATTACCTGAATACGATACACCAGGCTTATTAAAAATGATCGGATTTGTACTACTTATAGGTGTCGTAATGGTTGCAGCCCCAGGAGTTCCAGGTGGGGCAGTAATGGCTGCAAGTGGTATTTTAGTATCACACTTAGGTTTTAACGATGCAGCAGTTGCATTCATGATTGCATTATATATGGCACAAGATAGCTTTGGTACAGCAGCGAATATCACTGGAGACGGTGCAATCGCTGGTGTTATCGACGCATATGAACAAAAGTTAGATAAAAATTAAAAGATTAACATACACTTCTAATTATTGTTAGAAGTGTATTTTTTTATAATGTAATATGGGGTTCATGACATTATATATGAGTTTTAATATAATAGAACTATTACTTTAAAGTAGGGAAGGTTTAAGTTTGAGAAAGTTAATATATGTAATTATCGTTATATGTTTCTTAGACCTATTTGTACAATTTCCCATTGTTACCCCTTATGCACTTGAGTTAGGTGCGAGCGAATTTATGGCAAGTATTGTCGTCGCTACGTATTCGGTGACAAACTTGTTAGGTAACGTCATCGGGGGATATGCTTCAGATAGGTTTGGGAGAAAGAGAACGCTCGTTTTAGGGATGTTCTTACAAGTTTTAATTATAAGTACGTACGTTACATCGCCATCGATTGCGCTGTTACTTGGAATTCGTATCGTGCATGGGTTTACAAGTGGGATGATCACACCAGCTGCGTTTAGTTTAGTTCAGGATGTATCTAGACGTGAGGCAATTGGTAAAGCGATGGCGTTAACTGGAGTGTCAATTGGACTAGCTGCCGTATTTGGTCCAGCAACAAGCGGTATTATATCGAGTATTTATGGTTATAGTAATACGTACTTAGTACTCGCAATAGTTTACGTTATTGGATTACTATTAACGTTAGTTGCGGTTAAAGAAAGTACTACAACACAATCTAGAAAAGAATATAAAGAGACGTCGTGGAAGACTTTAATCACAAGACGCCCATTAGTGATTGCATATATTGCTTCACTTTCATTAATGACATCGATGGGTGCATTGTCTTTTGCATTACCAATTAAAACAATGTCACTTAATTTAGACGATAGAGTGACAGGGATGTTATTAAGTGTATTTGGTATTACAGCAATCATCGTATTCGGAACGCCGTTAAATAATATGTTTAACAAAGTAACGGCAAATATTTTAATTAAGATTGGATTAGTCGTTATATCACTCGCGATGTTAACGATTCACTTTGCTGAAAACTTATCGATTTTATACATTGCACTTGGTGTGTACGGTGTTGGATATGCATTCGTATTCCCATCAATGAATAAGTTAATTGGACAATTTACGTCATTAAATGAACGTGGTAAAGCAAACGGTATATTTTACGCCTTTTTCTCCATTGGTTCAGTTGTCGGTTCAACACTCGCGGGGTATTTTACAAAACTATTTACGATTCCATTTTTTGGTATGACAGTTGTACTTTTAATATTACTCATTGTATTTTCAATACTCGATAAGGGTATTGACTTTACAGAGGTGTAATTATGAAAAAAATATTACTCATGGGGATTTATGGAGATATTGGCTATCACTTATATGAAACGTTAAAAGATGATAACGAAGTATATGCATTTATGAGTCCTTATAAAAATAATACTCTAAAAAAAGTGCATCCGATTTATTTAAATCCGTACAATTTAGAAGATATGAATGAAGCGGTAAAAGGGAAAGACTTAGTCATATTTTTTGAAGATCCAATTATGCGATTTAACAAAATAACACAAGGTAGATTCGATACGTTTTTTGAATTGATTGCAGATAACGTGGGTCGAGCACTTGAAAATGAAGAAATCAAAGATATCATCTATATTTCAGAAGAAATCCCACACGAAGATGTTAAAAGTATTTTATCATCATATAATTTAAATGTTACAACGACGAATACGAAAGTGAAGCGTCTCGGTAAAAGTTTAAAATATAAAAACCCAAACAACCGAACGATGCGCAGCGCACAACGTGCTGAAATACCGAAAAATTGGACGCTAGAAGGTGTCGCTAAGTATTATTTTAAGTGGCTTGATGAGATTATTTTCGGCATATTTAAAATTACTGAAAAAGACGATGAAGTACGCATTACACTTGAACAATCGACGATGCCTTTACTTATACTAAGAAAGAGAACAAATACAGCAAGAAGGCAGATTATATATGACGTCGTTGGTGGCAAGTTATTGAGAAAGCAAGGTAGTTGGTTAGAGTTTAGAGCATTAAAAGATGAAGCATCATTTATAATGGCATTACATGATTTTGATCCTGCGTTACCATGGCCAGTATATGCATTAACACAAGCGCCACTACATGGTTTAGTCAGTAGAATTTACCAAATGGAAATGATTATTAATGATTCAATACTCGAAGAAAATATAAAAAATAATCCGAACAAATAGAGGCATAATGACCTCTATTTTTTATTTGAAAAAATACTGTATTATTTCAAACAATACAGTTGTATTTTCTTGAAAAATCCGTATTATTATAAGTAGTACAGTAAAGATGGAGGTGCCACATGTTTAGTTTAAGATTTAACAAAGAAGCGCCCGTTTACGAACAGCTCGTCAATCATATTAAAAGAATGATTATTAAGCGAGTTTTATTACCAGATGAAAAAATGCCATCTGTAAGAGAACTTGCGCGGCAATTAACATTAAATCCAAATACAATTCAAAAGGCATATCGAGAGCTTGAACACCAAGGTTATATATATTCTCTGCCAGGCAAAGGAAGCTACGTAAAAGAAAATGATGATATCCAAAGTGAAGCGTATGTTGAAAATTTATATAGTCAATTTAACCAAGTTGTCTTAGAACTTCTACATATGAATGAATCTAAAGAAGATATTAAAAAATATGTTGATGAGCTTGAATCTCGTATTAAGGAGGGGAACTAATGGATATAAAAACAGTCAAATTAAGTAAAAGTTTTGACCGTGAAAAGGCGCTAAACACAGTCGAACTTTTTGTGAAAAGTGGGACAATACACGGTTTAATTGGTTCGAATGGTGCTGGTAAAACAACGCTTTTAAAAGTGTTAACAGGTATTTATAAAGAAGATGAAGGACACGTATTTTATAATGATGCTCCTGTATTTGAAAATATCAGCGTCAAAGAAAAGGTGATATTTATTGGGGATACGCCATTTTTCTTTAGTGGTTTTTCACTTTTACAAATGGCAAAGCATTACAAAACGATCTACAAAAATTGGAGCGATACACGATTTAAAACACTTTATGAATATTTTAAAATTGACCCTAAAAAGTCACTAAACGAAATGTCAAAAGGAATGAGACGTCAAGCGTCATTTATACTTGCGTTCTCATCAAAACCTGATGTTTTAGTCCTCGATGAACCCTTCGATGGATTAGATCCAATTGTCAGACGACAAGTTAAAAATATCATCTTACAAGATATGGCTAGTTATGGGTTAACAGTCGTTCTATCGAGCCATAACTTACTTGAAATGGAAAATATTTGTGACGCAATTTCAATTATGCATAAAGGTGAAATTTTATATACAAATAATATTAATCAGATGAAACACACACACTGTAAACTACAAGTCGCATTTAAAGAACTACCAGACGAATCATTTTATAAAACATTAAATGTCGTTCAGCACTCAGTTCAAGGAAGAGTGATAACGTGCATCATCGAAGGAGATATTGAAAACATTGAAGAAAAAATATCTAAATTTGATCCTTTAATGTACGATATCTTACCGATAACGTTAGATGAAATGTTCGCTTACGAAATGGGGGAGATTGGTTATGCAATCGAAGACATCATTATTGAATAAAGTACTCTTAAAAACTTTTACAAACTCAATATTTTGGTTAACAATTGGGTATCTTTTACTCACAATCTTATCATTACCACTACCGCTTTATATTGCGTCAGTTGGTTCCTTTATAGGAGATGGCGAGTATAATTATAATCCGCTATTTTGGTACGGGATTGTACATTTCTTATTTAGTTTAGTATACGCGATGATGCTTGCAGTAAATATTTTCAACTTTAAAAATAAAGCTGAAACAAATGACTATATTCATAGTTTACCGATTAAGCGTACGACGATTTTTAGCAGTGGTATCTTTGTCGGTATCATCGCGATTATTGTCCCAGCACTCATTACAAGCGTCATTTTACTATTAGAACAGCCAGTTCTTACATACAATCTTTCAGTTCAGCACATTATTATATGGGTATCATTTGTGATATTCGCGCAAATTCTAATGTTTTTCTTAAGTGTGCTTGCAGGTATGTTTGTTAACTCAATTACACTCCATATTGAAATGATCTTAATACTATTATTTTTACCATTTTTATTGTGGTTAAGTATTGTATTTAACGCCTCAACATTTTTTGATGGACTTGCAATATATTCGAGATTTGGTTTTACAGAGCTCATTAAAACAGTGGGAGAAACGAGTTTAATGGTGTACTTATTTGAAACATTTACGTCGTACTATTTTCCTAAAGGAAAAATGATAATATGGACTGTCATTGGTATAGTAATGCTTATATTAGCTTCAGTTTTATATAAAGTAAGAAAAAATGAACGTGTAAATAAGCCGTTTAACTTCCCAGTGATTTACTACGTATTGGTTGTATTACTTACGTTACTTGGTACGTTATTCTTGAGTAGTGCAATTTCGTTTATACTTCCAGAAATTAAGAATTTATCATTTATGATTATTTTACTTAGTGCAGTAGTTTCGTATGTATTTGTGTTAATGTTTATGCAAGATACTGTACGTATAAAATTTAGAATGAGAGAACTCATCATTACAATAGTAAGTATGGCTGTTTTCTTTGTCGGATTCTTTGTTCTTTGGGGACGTTACGTTTCATATTTACCAGATGAGTCTCAAATTGAAGGTGTTTACTTCAACAATGGTACAGCTATTAACAATACTCATATTGAAGATCTAGATATACTCGATAGTAAATATATGTTCGATGATGATAAAGAAACAATCAAAGACGTCAGAAACCTTCATAAAGAAATTATCGACAGTAATCAAAAAGCGGATATGAACAACTCGTTATCATCAGTAAACATCTCTTACTTACTAAAAAATGGTAAAGTCGTCACTAGAGAATATAGTCAAATTGATGCAAACAGTGGACTTGGTAAAGAAATTTTAAACAGTAAAATTCCATCATTTACAAAAGATAAAGACCTCTTATATAAAATTAAAGAAGATAAACTGAAAAGCTTCCAAAATATGAATATCGGAAGTTACAATTTTAGTCATCAAGACATATCATTAAAAGAATTTAGAGTGTTTGCTAAAGATTATAAGAATAAGATGCCTGAATTTAGTAAAAAGAATTCAATTTTTACTGAAACTGGGGTAATTAATGTAGATATTTATAGTGCAGACAATTACAATAGCTATTCAGGTGCAGCAACGTTATATAATCCGGCGCTACAACAGTTCTTAAAAAACAAAGGATTTAGCTTTGAAGACTATAACTACAATTCTTTAGTCGAGATTGATTTAAATGGAGTAGACGATAAATATCAACTATTTGAAGATTTATCTACAATATCTTATAAAGAATTTAAGAAAAAATATAACGTCAAAGAATTAGATGAAAGCGAAAAAGAAGAAAAAATCAATGAATTCAACGATTTTAACTTTAACCCGGAAGGGAACACGCTTTATATCTTTACAGACATCCCATATAGTGACAATGACGTGATTCCTTATATAGAACTGAGCGTTGTTTTAGACTAAGAAGAACCAAGAGGTTCTTCTTTTAATTTGTTATAGTATACTTTTACAAAGTAAATTTTGTATACTTATAGAAGGAGTTGAGGCGATGAAGACAAAGTATTTAGATAAGAAGAACTGGCGCCGAATTAAACATTCCGACTATGAGGAAATTTTAACGAAATACGATGGACAAAATGTCTTAATCGGTTGTTTTTATATTAAAAAGGTATACCACCCACTCGTTATAAATATCGTTGGAGAAAAAGTTAAAGTTGTAGACAACAACTATAAATGGATAACGATGATGGGTGAAGACGAAAACTTTAGTCTGACAGTTATGTTTGATGATAATGATCAGCCACTTCAATATTATTTTGACATCAACAAGTCACACACACTAGAGCTCGGACACGCAAGGCGTGAAGACATGTATTTAGATGTACTCGCATTGCCAGATGGACGAAGTGAAATTGTCGACGAGGATGATGTTATCCGAGCGTTAAAGCAAGGCAAAATGACACCAGAAGAACGTGATTTTGCGTATAAAATCGCCTATGATCTAGAGAATCTCATTCAATTTCAGTTTGACAAAGTTGTAAATCGTGGAAAATTTATGTATCAGGCGATAATGGAGAGAAACCAATGAGATTTGATGATTATGAGCTACTCGTAACGCTCGACAAAGAAAAAACATTACGTCAAGCAGCAGAAAAGCTGTATATTTCTCAACCTGCTGTTTCTCAGCGTTTAAAAACGATTGAGAACTACTGGGGGGTACAGATTTTTATCCGTACAAAAAAAGAATTGATTAAAACGAGTGCGGGTGAAAAAATTATTGAGCATGCGAAACAAATTGTTGAAACAGAGGGACTTTTAAAAGAAAATATTTTAATTAATAAAAACCAAGTGGAAGGTAAATTAACTATTGGAGTCGCGTCGTTACTTGGTTATTTAATTATGCCAGATCTTTTACGTAAATTTTTAAAAGAGTATCCGAACGTTAACGTGCAGTTAGAGGTTGGATCATCATCTAAAATTATTGAAAATGTCGATAGGTATCATCTCGCGATTATTCGAGGAAATAAAATTTTAAACTTAGAAAATGAGTTACTATTTACGGACGAGCATTATTTAGTCGCTCCAAAAAACCGTAAATTAGAGGATGAGCCTTTAATCGAATTTCAAGCAGATCCGTGGTATATTAACCAGATGAAACAATTTTTTGAGACGCGTTTTAATGAGCCGTATAATCCTCAGCTCTACGTTGATCAGATTATTACGTGCAGGGAATTACTCTTAAAAGGTGTCGGAATGACAGTGTTACCGAGTATCATTACGGATACAATGGACTTAACTCAGTTTCACACTGAAAAAGTTGAAGTGGATAATATTCCATTATTAAGGTCTACATATGTTTCGTATGACAATCAGATGTTAGAATTGCCACAAGTGAAAACTTTTTTAAAATTATTAGAAGATGAATATAAGTAGGAATATATATATGTTTAAAAAGTTATTTAAAATACAAAACTATAAATTATTTTTAGTAAGTATGATCTTATACGGAATGGCAGTTGCAATTACAACGCCATTCCTTGTGCTTTATATGACCAATAATCATGGCTTAACTGTGACTCAGTTTGGTATATTTATGGCTGCTGGTGCGATTGGATCATTTGTTGTGAATACGATTGTCGGACGATTTAGTGACCATTTATCGTTTGATAGAAAGTATTTACTACTTATCGCAATCGTTATGGAAATTATTACGTTCTCACTATTTTTAGTTTTAAATCATACGGTGATTTTAGTCATCGGTTATATTGTATTTTTCTCTCTTGGTGCGCCTGGACTTCCACAGTTATATGCATCAGCAAGAGAATCTGTTAATAAAAACAACAGTAACGATACGCGTTTAAAAATATTTGCAAATACTGTACTTCGTTCGATGTTTAGTTTCGGATTTCTATTTGGTCCGTTAATTGGATCGATATTAATTGCAAGATATGATTTTACTGGATTATTTGTCGGTACGGTTGTTTTATTTATGGTTGTTTTTGTCGTAACGTTATTTATTAAACCGACAAATGTAGACCGTGAAGTATCGATAAGTCAGATAGATGAAAAATCTGCACCGAGTTTAATTAGTGCACCGGTATTAATTCTACCGTTTATTGCAATTATTTTATTATATGTCGGACAGTGGGGGTATTTACTCAATATGCCGCTATACGTGACAGAGGTCCTTGGTGAGGACCGTGGGAAAGTCGGGGTACTCGCGTCACTTTGTGCCGGATTAGAAGTACCATTTATGATAGGAATTGGCTGGATTGCATCTAAATTTGAAACGAAACATTTATTAATGTTTGCTGGAATATTAGGTGGATTGTTCTTTATGTCAATCGGACTTTTCCAAAGTTTTACAGTCATTTTAGTTGGCCAAGTTGTCCTCGCATTTTTCTTAGCTATATTACTTGGTCTTGGTATTAGTTATTTTCAAGACTTACTACCTGACTTCCCAGGATACGCGTCAACATTATTCGCAAATGGGATGGTTATTGGACAATTACTTGGGAATTTACTTGGTGGTGTAATTTCAGATATGTTTAGTGTAAACATTGCATTTTTATTTAGTAGTGGATTAATGTTTATTTCAGTATTATTATTTGCATTTACAAAATCACAGCTGAGAGTAGGTGAAATCTAAGTGGAAGCAATATTATGGATTTTAATTATTTTAGCATTTTTACTGGGATATGTTGGACTAGTATATCCAGTTATTCCGTCTATTTTTATGTACTGGATTGGTGCTCTAATTTATACGTTTTTCGTTGGAGATAATCTAGGTATTATGTTCTGGCTAATACTCGGGGTATTTACGATTCTCGTCTTTGTTAGTGATATGGCCATTACGAAGTACTACGTCGGAAAACTCGGTGGTACCACTCAAGGTGAGTGGGCAGCAATCATCGGTGTGATTTTAGGTATGTTTATATATCCGCCACTTGGTGTGATATTCGTTCCATTATTTTTAGTATTCATTACAGAAATGTTTATGTATAAAGACGCGTCAAAAGCGTTAAAAGCAGCGCTTGGTAGTCTCGCAGCTTTCGTAACGACAACATTATTTAAAATAGTCGTGTACACGTTAATTATTTTATGGTTCGTACTCGATGTCTTTGTATTTTAAAAACGTCCCTTTAGGGACGTTTATTTTTATTCATCATTTAGTTTTAAAGTTCTAAGGATCAACACTGCAAAAATCGTTATAATTACAAAGTAGACTACACTTAAAATAGAATCTACTAGCGGTTCATTGCCGATAAAAAATCGGAGTGAAAATATAATTACAGAGTGAAGAATTAATAAGATAATTAGCCAATTTAAGACATTTTTCTTTTTAAAAAATACGATGACCATCAAAATAATAAATATAATTGTGACACCGAGTTTTACCCATTCAAACATAAATAGCACCTCTTTGTTTAAGTATCTCTTATCGAGGAATTATACTCAAGTAAATTTTAATCACAGAAGTGAAGTGATATAATTACTATATATGTAGGTGATAATATGAAACGTACCTTAATCGTGTTACTGAGTACAGTCGTTCTTACAGCGTGTAGTAGTCCAAGTCAAAAAGAACAAGATATACAAGCGCTTGAAGAAAGTATTACAGATTTAGAGCGTCAAATTAATGAATTAAAAAGTGACAATGAGGATTTAAAACAAAAAGTAAAAGCAAAAGAAGATGAATTAAACCAGATGGAAAAAGAATAGGAGAAGATAGTTATGTACGAAAGTGATTTTGTGTTAATGGAAAACGAAACAATGTCTTTAGAAGAATTACGACAAGAACTTGGTACAGTTGTTCAAAACGAAGTGATTTTTAATGAATTAGAATCTAAACGTAGTGTATCGCAGCAACCAATGCCTGAAGATACGTTTGATACGTTTTATTTACACTTTGATATTAAAGATTCAAAAGATTTTATAAGTGTCATAACAAATGTGACTAAAGAAAAACACCTCGTTGATTATGATTTACACAAGAAAAAATTAGACATTCAACTGATTAACTATAACCATCGAGACGAGAAATGACATATATAAAAACAAAGCGCTTATTGTTTAGAGATTATAATCATTCTGATGTTGAATGTTTAAAAAAAATTATGCAAGAGCGAGATACGATGCAGTATTTTCCGAGTGTGTTTTCAAATAGTGAAGTCGAAGCACTTGTTAAAGAAATGTCAGGTAGTATACGCGATAGAGGATTTGGATTATTTTCGCTCGAGAAAAAATCGACTAAGGAAATGATTGGTATTGCGGGGATTCGAATTAAGCAATATGACGAATGTTTACACCTCGATGAGATTGAAGACCTATTCCCAGCAGTGGAGTTGTTCATATTACTAGGTAAAAAGCATTGGAATCAGGGGTTAGCGACAGAAGCTGCAAATGCGATTTTAAAATTTGTTCGTAAAAAAACAGATATTAAAGAAGTGTATGCGTTTGTTTCAAAAAAGAATTTACCAGCCTTAAATGTAATCGATAAAATTGGAATGGAAAAATTCTATGAATATATTGATCCATACTTTATTGAAGGTCATAGAAAAGCACCAAGTTTAATATTTAAAAAAGAAATTTAAAAGCGGACATCTGAAATTAATCACGATGTCCGCTTTCTATATCTTCTCTCGTACGTCCTTCAACAGGTCTGTATGATTTTAATTGATCGATAACATCATCGACAGAATCGACTTTCATAATAAGATCTAAAAATCTTCTTTCTAAAAAGTCATTTTCAATAAACGTCTCAAATAACTCAAATAATGAGTCATAATAACCGTCTGTATTGACGAGGGCAATCGGTTTTTGTTGAAAACCGATTTGTCCAGAAACGAACACTTGGAAAAATTCTTCCATTGTGCCAGCTCCACCTGGTAATACAATGATTGCATCTGCTTCGTCGATGAGCATATCTTTACGAATACTCATCGTGTCGACGACTTTCATATTTTTAACACGCGGATGCGCCATTTCTTTATCGACTAAGACGGTTGGAATAATACCTGTCACATCACCGCCAGCATCTAGCGCGCCGTCTGCAGTTGCGCCCATTAAACCAAGCCCTCCACCACCATAGATAAGTTCTACCGCTTCTTTAGCGAGGATTTCACCAAGATGATAGGCGTCTTCTTTAAACTGATTGCTATTCCCTAAACGTGCACCACAAAAAACAGAAACTCGTTTAATTTCCATTAGTTGTTATGCTTTTCCTTCCAGTCTTGGAATTCACGAAGTGAATCAGGTTTTTGATACGACTCACCGTAACCTGTTTTTCTGCCGATATTTTGAATGTGGTGTTCGTTTTCGCGGCGATGTTTACCGAATAATGATTCATCTCTTGAAGCTTCTCTTTGTTCTTTTAAATCTTTATTTTCTTCGCGAAGACGCGCACTTTTAGGATCTAAAGCATCTTTATGTTTTCGGTGAAGGCTACCAGGCTCATAGCTTTCTTCATATTCTGTACCTTCAACGAATCTCTCGTTTAATTCACGTACGTTTTTAGTGTCTGGCTTTTGAATGTTCAATTTTTGACTTCCTTTCGAAACTTGCATGCGTGACTCTAACTCTTCGCTACTTGGTGTAGAAACTACCGTTTCTTTTTCTAAACGCGCATTACGATGTGCGTCTTTATCTTTTTCAAAATCAGCTTCTAATTTTTCAAGTTCTTTTTGTAATTTGTTGTAATCTTTAATTTGTTTATTATACGCATGTTTTTGTTTAGAATTCTGATATTTTGTTGAAATAAAGTCGCGTGTTTCATTATAACCTGTTGCACCAACTTCAGTAACGACTTGAGCTTTATCTTTTACTTTATCATATAAAATATTTGAGTTTTTAGCGAGTTTTTTTACGTCAGGATGTTCTTTAATGTCTTTTCTGTTTTTAATTAATGGGACGAGTAGTACAGGAAGAACCGTCGCTGCCATTCTAATCTTGTCTTTCATAATTGTTTACCTCCGTTACACTGTTTACTTATTATTATAACTTACCCGTAAACGATTTACATGAAACTGTGTGTTTGAAATTCCACTTAAACGGCAATAGGAGAAGTAATAATTAGGAGGCGATCAGCATGGCGCTAGACAAAAATACGAAAGTACAAAAACTATTTATAGATTATCCAAATATTGGTGAAATTTTAAGGCCACTTTCTTTAGAATTTGTTGTAAATGAAGATATAACAGTAGAGGACATTGCGAATGAAGCGAATTTAGAAAACGGTGCACTCGTGAACGATTTACAATTATTTATTGAAGATGAGGCAGTGACAAACTACGTTAACCACACACCACAAGACTTATCAAAAACAGTACATGACCGTTACATCGAAGACTTTAAAGATGAACTTCCTGTACTTCATGAGTATGTTAAAAAAGTGTCAGATAAAATCCTTAAAGATGAGAACGTCCACCAAGCGTTCGATCAGCTAAAAGAAAAAGTTGAAGCGTACGTTAATCTATTAGAAGATACGGTACATCCACTAATTGAAGATAGAAAACCGAGCGACGTATATGACGCAGACTTACAGAAAAAAGAAGTTGAAATTATCGACGACTTATACACAGTGAAACGACTCACAAACGAATATAATTCTGATAACACGAATAGTGAAGTTAGCTTCGTCTACAAACGATTCGAGCGTTTAGAAAAGCAAGTGACTGAAATGATTACGCTAGAAAACTTAATTAGAAAACAATAAAAAACTCGCCGAAGGGCGAGTTTTTTTGTGTATAAATTACCTACTTCTGAAATGTAACTGTAAACGCCGTGTATTCTCCTTCGATACTATCGACAGTTATTGTTCCGCCGTGCAGTTCGACAAGGTGCTTAACGATTGCTAATCCTAACCCAGTGCCACCGTCTTTTTTGCTTCTCGCGGTATCGACTCTGTAAAATCTTTCGAACAATCTATCGATACTTTCTTTAGGAATACCAGCACCAGTATCATGGACGATGAGTTTCATGAATTCTTCAGTTTCTTCGATTCTAACTTCAACGTCATCACCATCTTGAGTATAATTCACAGCATTTGAGAGTAAGTTTATGAGTATTTGTCCAACTCTTTCTTTATCTGCAAAAAGTATATGCTCAGATTTTTCAGGTAACGTAAGATTTAATTGTTTATCTTTAAATAATCGTTTCATCGGTCGAACGGTCGTATAGACAAGCTCGGTTAAGTCGAAATTTGTTTCGTTTAATTGGATTTGTTGTTTCTCTATTTTTGATAAATTTAAAATATCGATGATTAGTGTATTTAACCGTACACTTTCGTCAAAAATAATTTGTAAAAATTCACGTTCCACTTCTTTTGGTAATTCATCATTTTCAATTAGTGTTTCTGCAAATCCTTTTATTGATGTAATCGGTGTTTTTAATTCGTGTGAAACATTTGCGACAAAGTCACGACGGACGTTTTCTAACCGCTTAATATCACTAATGTTATGAAGCGCGACAATGACTCCACGTCTTTCCCAGCGTTGACCGTAATAGGGCGCTGCGTAGAAATTTAATACAGTTTCTTCGGGTGTATATAAGTATACGTCGTGGTTGATTGTTTTATCGTATTTATAGACGTGGCGAATATCTCTTAAAATATTTAATGGCACTAAACTTTCGCGGTAGTCGCTATCGATGACGTTTTCGCGCGTCAGACCAGTTAAATTTAGCGCTGCTTCATTCGCAACGACGATCTTACCTTCAGGGTTAATGAGTATAACCCCTGTAATTAAATTCGATAAAATACTCTCCAGCTGTTTAGATTGGTCTACAATTTCTGTCACGTACTCGTTTAAACTCCCAGCGAGTGAATTAATCGATTCACTTAGCGTATTTAATTCAGCGGGGAAAGGTTCGTTAATACGTGCGCTATAATCTTTTTCTTCTAAACGTTTAGTGACGTCATTAATCTTTTGAATGGGTTGTGTAATTTTATATGAAAGTAGTGCGGCTGAAATTAACGTCGCAATTAAAATTAAAGTGAATACGACGAGTAATGATACCCAAATTTTATTCGTCACTGCTTCAATTGTTTTTAGTGCTGTTGAAACTCTAACGAATCCAACAATTTCTCCGTCAGATTGAATGGGTGATGCGATATACATCATATTGAGTTTTTCAGTGTCACTTTCACGAACGAATGATTCACTCACCGATTCATTTTTTAAAGCTGATCGAACTTCTGGACGATCTAAGTGGTTTTCCATATGTAATGAGTTAGCTTCGCTATCGTAAATGACCTGGCCTGTACGACTGATTATCGTATAACGATTCGTATCTGAAAGCTTTAACCCTTCAATCCAAGGTTGTATACTTTTATAATTTAAATCAATCGTATCATTTTCAATTAAACTTGAAATGAGTTCGCTATCTTCTTTTAATCGTTGGCTGGATAGTGATTCATACGTCGTCCGGTTTACGTTTTCTACAAAGAAAAACATAATACATAATCCAACAATTGAAATGATAAAAAACGAAACAGTAATTCTAATCCATAATTTATTCATCGGAGTATTCCATCTTATAACCGAAGCCTCTTACTGTGTGAATGTACTTTGGTGATTTAGGATGATCTTCGATTTTTTCTCTTAACTTACCGATATGAACGTCGACAATACGTGTGTCTCCGTCAAAATCAAAATTCCAAATCCCATTTAACAACTGATCTCTAGATAGTACACGTTGATTATTTTTACCAAGATAAACTAACAACTCGTATTCTTTTTTTGTGAGTTCGATTTTTTTATCGTTTTTATAGACGGAGTAGTTGTTTAAATCAATCGTTAACTCGCCGATTTGAATCGTGTTGTCGACCTCTTCTGTATGTGACTCAAGATTGATTCGTCTTAAAATTGCACGCACTCTTGCAACGACTTCTCGTGGACTAAAAGGTTTTGTCATATAATCGTCGGCGCCAATTTCTAAGCCGAGAATTTTATCGAGCTCGTCATCTTTTGCTGTAAGCATTAAAATTGGCGTATGAATCTTATCGAGACGAAGTGTTCTCGCAACGTCCATACCATCCATTTTCGGAAGCATTAAATCTAATACGATGACGTCTGGTGATTCCTTTTTCACTTGTTCAATCGCTTCTAATCCGTCACTTGCAATAACGACTTCAAAACCATTTTGTTCTAAATTAAATTTTAGCAATGTTACGATAGACGCTTCATCGTCTACAACGAGAATTTTATGCATAATAACCTCCTGAATATCGATACATATGTGTAAGTTATTTTATCATGTTTAAGAAAATTATCTTAATATTTACATATTCTTTACAAAGCAGAACGCTCATCGTACCTTATAAAATATGGTATTCTAATTTAGATGATTAAATTCAAGGTGAAATTATGAATATTGAACGTTATAGTCGACAAATTTTATATAAAAACATTGGTGAAGATGGTCAACGAAAGCTATTAAATAGTACAGTACTCATTGTTGGTGTTGGAGCGTTAGGGTCAGTATCTAGTGAGATGCTCACGCGTTTAGGAATTGGAAAACTCATTTTAATCGACAGAGATTACGTTGAACTTTCGAACTTACAGCGTCAAACGCTTTACACTGAAAAAGATGTTAACGATCAAAAGCCTAAAGCAATTGCTGCAT
>DWXM01000005.1 GCA_019119225.1 Candidatus Nosocomiicoccus stercorigallinarum | reverse complement strand
CGACTAACTTATGCATTTATATTTGGACCATACAACCTTCTCATTTGGCTTTCTTCTTCACCACGGAGTCTTGCACGCAATGTTTCTTTAAAGCTCTCCGGAATATGTACACAATCTATTAGACTTTCTGCTAGCCCTAAATTATCTGTATATACATACATGACATCATTTACTTTTTTTATCGTCCACTCTTTGCAAGGACGTTTAATTAGTTTTAGAGTATCACCTTTTGTGATCTTACCTTCTTGAATCACTCTAAAGTACCAACCAGTCATACCTAAGTCTTGAATTGTCTTTGAAAATTCCAGTGTTCTATGACGCCTTGCAGGTTTCCAGCAAGGACGTCGTGGCTGTGATACTTCAATCACTGATTCACCTAGCTGATATACGTCACCGACACAAACATCTCTTTCATTAATACCAATAATAGAAATATTTTCACCGTTACCACCAACTGGTATCTCTTTTCCAAACTCACAACTTAATTCTAAATAATTTTCTTTTGGGTACATAAAAAGTGCTTTTTCTTTTCCACCATGAAATCTTTTGTCTGCTTGTTCATCACCTGTTAAACCAAGTTCTGATAAAAACACCGAACCCTTAATAGGTTCTTTAAATCCTGCTGAAACGTACTTATCATCAAATGGATCTTCAGCATTTTCTGTTCCATGTGTTTTTATTTTACCGACATAAATCTCATGTATTTTATTTCGCTTCACTCACCACACCTCTATTCTCTTTATGTTAGTATTAAAGTTACCCTATTGGGTGAATATACAACCATGTAAGGAGTTTTTTTATGGGACACATTGCAGAAACTGAAATTCAATTATTATACGCAGATACTGATATGATGGGAGTGATGTACCACGGGAATTACATTAAATGGTTAGAACTCGGTAGAATTAAACTCATTGAAGATCTCGGATTTAGTTACGTTGATATGGAACGTGAAGGATTCGTTGCACCAATTCATAATGTCAACATTACATATAAAGTTCCGATTATGTATGGTGACCGTGCATTCGTTAGAACGTGGGTGACAAAAAATACGGGTATTCGTGTCACGTATGCATTTGAAATCGTTAATCAACATAGTGACGTATGCGCAGATGGTGACGTCACATGTATTGTCGGAAAACGTACGGAAAAGGGATTTAAACCAGTGAACTTTAAGAAAGCATATCCAGAGTGGTTTGCCAAATATGAAGAAATAAAATTTGAAGAATAGTACATTCTTTTTTAATGATTTTCTTCAGTATAATTGAATTAGTGTTATAGTTGTATTGGGGAGTGGATTAAAATAGATATTTTAATTGGAACGGGATTACTTCTTCTTATTCTCGTTTTCTTCACTGTTTTTACATATTACGCTCCAGATGGTAGCGCTGTTATGAGTGCGCTTGCATCTGCAGCAATCGCAACATTTTTAGTTGAAGCCCTCCAAGGTTTTGTACTTGGAGATATTTTACAAATTGAATTCTTAAAAGAAACTGGACAACTCGCAGGTACATTAAGTGGTGTAATCGTCGCATTCTTAATCGCAATGAACCGCAAAATCAATCCACAAAACGCGGCATTACTTGCTGTAGCATTTGCTGAAATCGGTTTAGTTCCAGCATTTTTAGCAGCATATTTAATGTCATTTTTAGTGAGATTCGTTGAAAGAAAAATTACGAATGGTCTTGATTTTATTGTAATCGTTATATTCTTAATTCCATTAGCGAGACTTTTAGGTGTATTATTTACACCACTCGTCGACGGATCGTTACTAAAAATTGGAGGCGTTATCGACGGTGCCATGTCGACAAGCCCATTCCTTATGGGACTTATCTTAGGTGGCGTCGTCACAGTAGTTGGTACTTCACCACTGAGCTCGATGGCACTTACTGCAATGCTCGGTTTAACTGGTGTACCAATGGCCGTTGCAGCACTTACAGCATTTGGTTCAAGCTTTATGAACACAACAATTTTACACCGCTTAAAAATCGGTAGCTTAAAATCAGTGATTTCAATTGCGATTGAACCACTGTCAAAAGCAGACTTAGTATCTGCAAACCCTGTACCGGTATATGTTACAAACTTTATCGGTGGTGGGTTAGCAGGAATTGTACTTGCGTATTCTGGGTTAATTAACGATGCACCAGGTACTGCAGCACCAACGCCAGGGTTACTCGTCATGTTTGGATTTAACCCGGCAATGGAAGTTGTAAAATACGCAGCGATTACTGCAGCCATCTGTTTCACAGTTGGTATGATAATGTCATACGTATTCAGAAATTATCCAATTAAAAACAGTGAAGTATTACCAAATGAAGATGTAAACAGTAAAAAAGCATAAGAAAAAAGGTCGCTAAATGCGACCTTTTATTTTTCTTTAGACAATCCATTTCGTTCAAATCTAAATTTATGTTTATTAAAACTCACTTGACCATCACTCATTTCTGAGTCTTCTACGACAATCCCCTCTTTAATGAGTGCATCTAGCTTTTTACTATCATTATAATTAATGGTCATCTTTTGACTCACAGTCTCATCACTATGCACTGTAAAATCAAATTTTACAGTTCCTCTCGGTAATTTTTCATAATCTTTTTTTAACTTCTTTTTTTCGTCTTGTAAATTATCACGTGCTTCATTCTTAGTTTTATAGCCCCAATATTCAAGCGGTGCTGTCGTTTCATAGACTTCTTTAGTAACGATATTATTTTTATGATATACCGTTACTTTACGATTATAGCTCTCAAACTCACCAGAAAATATTGTCTTTTTCGTACTGATACAGCCACTTAAAATAAGTACAACAGACAGTACAGTAATTATTACTTTTAATTTATGCATTCAAACAAACCTTTTAAACGTTGTGCTTGTCATATCGTATCATATGTCTATATTTAATTGACAGTAAATATAAAAAAGCACGTATAAAATACGTGCTTCATGTATTATTCTTGCTCTTTTAAACCGTCAGCTTCATATTGTTCTTTCGTCTTTTTAAAGCTAACAAATTCAGATTCTTCACTATCCTCTAAAAATCCTTGTTCAGTTAATGCGTCAATATTTTCTGAAGTTGAATAGTCTAAATCAAAATTCATAATAATTGCTTGTTTCTCTTCATCCGCTGTTACTTTAACCTCTACCGCACCTTCAGGCGTGTTTTCAATTAAAGAATTGTATGCTTTCTCCTGAATATCTGCAGCTTCTTCAGCTTCGTCTTGATTTGAAATACTCGCTGCGTCATATGGTAACTCATACGTTAAATGTTCTTTTTGAATTTTATCACCATCTACAGTTAATACAGACTTAACATCCATATCTTCAATTGTACCTTCAAATACATGCTCTGACGGAGTTTTATTACATGCAACAAGCACAATAACCATTAAAGATAGCAATATAGTTCTTAATTTCATTGTCACAACCTCCCTTTATTACTTATAAACATTATATATATCATTAAATATTATGTATTAGAATAAGTCTAGAAGAACTTATTCTAATTCAACTTTATTTCTAATTTTTAAATCGATGCTGTTTTATTAGTAGTTGTTGATATTACAGCTAGAGAGAATTTATGATCTCTTTCTATTATTTAATTTCTTTCATACCTTGCTGAGCTTTAATCGCTCTTTAAAAGAAAATAAGTTTCCCCTATTTTAGATTTGAATGACATACATCGCATCACGTATCTCTTGAACGATTTCTTTAGTTCTCCATTCTCTTCTATAACCGAGACACGCACATATAAATGTGACACCATTCTCTATAAAACTATGACGAAAATGAATATGCCCAGAAATACTATACTTAATGTCATATTCACTATAAAATTCGTCATATTTCGTTGTACCCATATATGCATTGTAATAATCGAATATTTTATGCGGCATTGGGACTCTAAATTTTTTATTCGTCGCAACGTGTGTGACAAGAAT
>DWXM01000004.1 GCA_019119225.1 Candidatus Nosocomiicoccus stercorigallinarum | reverse complement strand
TAGCCATCTAATATTTCCTCCTGTAATTTAAACATTACTTTTTCATCTTCTTCATTCATATGGTCAAATCCGAGTAAATGTAAAAATCCATGTAATGATAAAAACATTAACTCTCTTTTATATGAGTGATTATATTCTTTTGCTTGCTCATCTGCGCGATTCGTATTGATAATAATATCACCGAGAGTAACTGGCATTCCTATAATATCTACATCACTATCGTCATCTAAAAGTGCAAATGATATTACATCTGTTACTTCGTCTTTATCTCTATAATCTCTATTAATCGCTTGTATTTCCTCTTCAGATACAAATGATATTGACACTTCAGCATCTTTATCTTTTTTTAAATAGTCATACGTATAGTTAATTAAAGTTTCAATGTCTGCTCGTTCTTTTTCTGTTGTATAGCTTTCTTCATCTAAAAAATCAATCGTTAACATGTATATCACCTGCTTCATATGCGCGAATTATTCTTGATACGAGTGGATGTCTCACGACGTCTTGGTCTGTAAAGTGGTTAATTTTAACTCCGCGGACGTCTTTTAGCTTATCTACACTTTCAATTAAACCACTTCTCGTTTTACTTGGTAAATCGATTTGTGTTTCGTCACCAGTAACGACCATCTTCGAACCAAATCCTAGACGTGTTAGGAACATTTTCATCTGCATCGTTGTTGTGTTTTGTGCTTCGTCGAGTATAATAAACGCATCATTTAACGTACGACCTCTCATATACGCAAGTGGCGCTACTTCAATAATCCCACGCTCAATCAGACGATCTGTATGTTCAGCACCAAGCATCATGTGTAACCCGTCGTATAATGGTCTTAAATATGGGTCTACTTTTTCTTTTAAATCCCCTGGCAAGAATCCTAAGTTTTCACCAGCTTCTACTGCCGGTCTCGTTAATACAATTCGTTTAATATCGTTATCTTTTAACATTTGGCACGCAATTACGACTGCTAGAAATGTTTTACCTGTTCCTGCAGGGCCAATACCAAATGTTAAATCATTATTTTTAATATGATTAATGTAAATTTGTTGACCCGTTGTTTTTGCACGAATTGGCTTTCCTCTAAAGTCTTTAGCAATTTCTTCTTTATAAAGATCTTCTAAATATTCTAACGTCCCTTTTTCAGACATTTGAATTGCAGATTGAAGGTCTTTTAACGTCACTTGGTGACCTTGTTTTCTAATACGCAGTAGAGACGTTAATATGTCTAGTGCTTTTTGTTCAATTGACTCATCATCACTTTTAATTTTAACTTCATGTCCGTTAGAGTGAATCTGAACGTCAAACTCATCTTCTAATATACGAATATGTTCGTCATTCACTCCTAATATTTGTTGTGCGTCGTCAAAATTATCAAAATGTAATACTTTTGGCATGTACTAACCCTTTCTTATTTGAAGTAAAATTCTCAATAGATTAACTAAAATATACCATAAATAGCGAGATAACAATAGTCACGTACACTACGTGAATGATTTCTAAAATACCGAGTTGTTTTGGTTTCCATCCTCTTCCATACACATATACTGCCCGAATAAATCCAAATAACAATGCGACACCAACAATTGGATGATAGATAAATCCAGCAAGCATAATAAGAAAATGATAAATAAACGATGCCCATTTATAGACAGGATTATTTTTCTCTCGTATTACTGTTTTTACAACTAGTGCTGATCCAACAAAATACACGGTAGTGATAATCATTATAAATATTATATTAAACGTAAGTGTATGTGTATTTATAAATCCAGTCGCACCACCTGCTAAACTGAAGATGAAAATCGCTGAAATATTATTCAGCATGTTTCGTTCATTGCGTTTAAATGAGAAATAACCATTAACAATACCAAAAGGAATCATGCAAAGAAAAAAATAAATCACTCTGTATTCAACCACAAGCGGATAAAGAAGAAATAGTAATGAAATGACAGCAAATAAAAGTGCACTATTTAAAATTTCAAATTCTTTACGCCTAACTCTCTTGAAAAAATAGAGTATATGATCTGCTGCGAAAAATATAAATAACCACCCAATGATTAAAAACAATTGAGAAACATGGAATCCCCCAGCAACTATACCTAATACTGGTGGCATAAAAATCATCGCCCATGCGCCATGCTGATTCTGCTTTTTAAATTTAAACTGCATAATTTACACCTCTCTTTCATTATACAATGATTATTTAGCCATAAAAAAGAAGAGTTAGGGTTATCTAACTCTTCTTTGCCTGCTTCTAGGTGGGCCGAGAACTTCTTGCATAATAATACCGTTAACGACTGCTTCTTTATCAAAAGATAAAGCTCTTTTACTGTCATGATTTTCATTTACAGTACCTTTAAACTCTTTTTTAGCTTCATTCTCAACCTCATTTAACTTCGCAGTTTCAACAGGTCTTTCAGCTTCTCTTTTTACAGTATCTTGAACTTTACGTTTAATTTTTGGTTGTGTCTTTTTAACTTCTTTTTCAAATTCAAAGTTAGAAGGCTCCTTTTTTAAACGTTTAAACTCATCAACTGCTTCTTGTTTTGATTTTTGGTATTTTTCATTTAACTTATCAAAATCAATGTTTCTCGGATTTTCTCGCTGCTTTTTTTGTTGTTCAGCATTATTAAAGTATGAAATAATACCGCCAATCGCAAATATAATTAATGGTACGAGTAACTCCATAATATCACTTACTCTTCTTCATTATATTTTGTCGGATCTGTCATTTTGTTAATTGAATCTCTCATTTTCGTATCTGCTTCAACATTTTTTAAATCGTAGTATTCAGAAACTGTAATATTTCCTTCTTCTAACGCTTTAGCAAATGCGAGTGGAACTTTAGATTCAGATTCCACAACTTTTGCGTGCATTTCCTGAACACGTGCTCTCATTTCTTGTTCTTCAGCAACTGCCATCGCGCGGCGTTCTTCTGCTTTTGCTTGTGCGATATTTTTATCTGCAACAGCTTGTTCAGTTTGTAAGTCTGCACCAATGTTTTTACCGATGTCTACGTCTGCAATATCAATTGATAAAATTTCAAATGCTGTCCCTGAGTCAAGACCTTTGTCGAGTACAGTTTTTGAAATTAAATCTGGGTTTTCTAAAACAACTGTGTGGTGTTTAGATGAACCGATTGTTGAAACAATCCCCTCACCAACACGCGCAACAATCGTATCTTCACCCGCACCACCGACTAGTCGGTCAA
Source organism: Candidatus Nosocomiicoccus stercorigallinarum (assembly GCA_019119225.1). Classification (GTDB taxonomy): domain Bacteria; phylum Bacillota; class Bacilli; order Staphylococcales; family Salinicoccaceae; genus Nosocomiicoccus; species Nosocomiicoccus stercorigallinarum. Next base: position 1,502 of record DWXM01000004.1, on the reverse strand, counting down.
TATTGGCACGAACTGTAATACGTGCTTTCGCTTTTACTTCGATACCATTCATCGCAACACCTGTAATGAATGGAGTTTCAATAACTTTCGGGTTAACTGACATTTGTACCGCTTCAAGTACGTCACGTCCTGCTAGATCGATTGCCGCACATCTTTCAAATGTTAAGTTAATATCTGCACGCTGTGCTGCAATTAATGCGTCGATCACTCTATCAACGTTACCGCCTGCAAGGTAGTGTGACTCTAGTTGGTTTGTTGTAACATCAATACCTGCTTTGCGTGCTTTAATTAACGGCTCAACGACACGCTTAGGTTTTACTTTTCTTAAGCGCATTCCAATTAATGTAAAGATTCCAATTTTTACACCAGCAGCTAGTGCTGAAATCCATAATCCTACTGGAACGAATGATAATATAAACATAACCGCAATAAATATAATAACTATAAAAATTGCGAGAGTAGCAATTCCACCTGCCATTAGTGATTCACCTCATCAGATTTTATTGGTCTGACAACGATTCTAGTACCTTCAACAAGTATAACCTTCACCTTAACTTGACCAGGTATAAATGACCCCTCTGCAACGGCATCAATTCGCTCATCGTCTATGATGACTGTACCAGATGGTCTAAGTGGTGTAGTTGTCACTCCAACTTTACCGACTAAATGAGAGCGGTCATCAAAAGATGTATAACCACTTTCACTATCTGTAGCGTCTGTAAGGACAAATCGTTTCCAAAAAGGAACTTTTTTCTTTTTCACTTTGACAAAAACACCTACCTCTATTAACACTAAAATTAAGATGAAAAGTAATACGAGACTGTAGAAGGCGGGATCTTCTGTAATAAATATAATACTAAGAAAGAGTAATAATATCCCAATTACTCCGAGCACTAATCCAACAATAAAAAATTCTACGACGAATAAGCCAAGTGCAAGTATAAGTAATGTCAGAGAAAATACGCTCGACTCATCATTTAATATATGCGCAATATAATAAATAATAATCGAAACAATACTTAAAATTCCAAAAACATTTACTCTATAGTTCAATAGTTGATATGTAATTCCTAAAAAGAATGTTAGTAATAAAATCGTAGAAATCACAGGACTTGCTATCAAACTTATTATATTTATTAAACACCCACTCACATTGTCTCCCTCCAATTTAGTATACATAAAATACTCTTTTTAAGATACAAAAAAGGGATGATTTTCATCATCCCTTTTAATATATAATTCTGTTACTCGAGGGAGTTACACGAATTATCTAAATTTACGTTTACGAGCTGCTTCTGATTTTTTCTTACGTCTTACAGAAGGTTTTTCGTAATATTCTCTTTTACGTGCTTCTTTAATCGTACCGCTTTTAGAAACTGTACGCTTGAAACGGCGTAACGCATCTTCAATAGATTCGTTTTTTCTTACTACTGTTTTAGTCAACGTGTTCCCCTCCCTCCGAATAACACAAAGAACAATTATTTCAGATATTAAAATAATAT
>DWXM01000044.1 GCA_019119225.1 Candidatus Nosocomiicoccus stercorigallinarum | reverse complement strand
AATTTTAAGTTCGATATCACTTTTGAGCAAGCTCAAAACGACACTTCGGACATTTAGCCTTACCATTTTTGAAATTAAATGTCACTTCTTTTTCGCAATTAGGACATTTTCCTTTCATCGGTAAGTCACCTTTGTTTTTTTCAACATGATTAACGATGTCTTTAGAAATTTGGTCAATATCAAAATTTAAAGAAACACCAGATTTTTTACCCATAAATTCTCACCACACTTTCATAATAAATTAATTTAATTGTACCAAATAAAAGGAGTGAGAACATGAAATATCAGACAAATAAAAAACTCTCACTGTTTGCAGACAGTAAGAGTCAAAGAATTAACAATATATTCAATTTTAATAATACAACTAATCAAGGAGGTTATCAAGTATGCATCCATTAAATGTGTTGCAACGTGTGAATAAAGAAGTGTTTCAATACTTGCACTCATTCGGTTATACGTTCGAATACACGATTGATAATTATTATTCAGATATGGCTATCAAAATAAGAATTGATTTCCAAGATGAAACATACAAAGACGGTTTCATACTTGATGAAAAAGAATACGCATTTTTTAAAGCACGTATTGATGAACGATTTTTAAATGAACCAGGACGTTATGAAAGAGTGATGTCTTAATGGCTAAAGAAACAATCACATATATTATTTCAAAAGATAACTTATGGGTTACGAACAGACCTTCAAAAAGTGTTCCAACAATAAAATATTCTACTTCAAAAAGTGATGCTAGGAAGTTTGATGGTTTAGAAGATTTAAGTATCGATTTAACAAATCATAGAATTTTTAAACTTACACACATTGAAATAGATGAAGAGGAGGAAATTAAACTTGAGTAATTTTAATATCAAGAATGCAAAAGATATCACATTAGATAAATCAACTTACATGATATATGCGAAGCCTGGTACTGGTAAAACTCACACATTAAATTACTTACCTGGCAGAACATTATATCTAAATGTGGATAAATCAGAAAGACCGTTGAAAGGTAACGAAAACGTAGATGTGTTGGAATTTAACACACATGATGCTTGGAAAGAATGGACGGAACTAATGAAGTGGTTTAACGATAATAAAGAAATTGTAAATCAATATGACACAATCGCAATTGATAATATTTCAGAATTATTTAGATCAATGTTGGCAAACTTAGGACGCAACGGTAAAAACGAACGTGTACCAGAGATGTCTCATTACCAAAGAGTAGATTTCTTCATTATAGATAGTTTTAGATTTTTACAATCATTAGGAAAAAGGCTTGTATTCATTGCATGGGAAACAAACTACGACTTTTACACACCTGCAGGACAACAAATAACACAAAGTGTGCCAGACGTTAGAAAAACTATTCGAGATAACATCGCTGGATTATGCCAAGTCGTTGCAAAGTTAGTATTCAATGAACAGTCCGGTAATCGTGGTTTTATTTTAATGCCTTCAAACAACGTGTTTGCTAAGAACCAACTGGATGATAGAGAGCATTGTTTACAAGAAGATTTATTCAAAATTGGTGATAGCGATGATACAACTTCGTGATTATCAAATCGAGTTAATCGATGGCGTCTATCAGTCGATGGGCAAAGGTAATAAAAATATTATGGTGCAATCTCCTGCAGGCAGTGGTAAGTCAGTCACAATGTCAGAGATTGCTAAGAGAGCAACAGACAAAGGCAATAACGTGCTATTCGTTGTGCATCGCAGAGAATTAGTAGAACAAATAAAAGGTACGTTTATAGCAAATAATGTCGATATGAACTTGTGTCACGTTGGCATGGTACAGACAGTTTCAAGACAAATAAAAAACAATAAAGTAAAACAACCATCTTTGATATTAGTTGATGAAGGGCATCATGCTTTAGCAAAATCTTATCAAAATATCTTTGATGAATTTCCAGATGCTTACGTTTTATCTTTCACTGCAACCCCTTGGCGTATGAGTAATAAAGGTTTCACAGAAGTATTTCAAGATTTGATATTAGGTAAATCTGTTAAATGGTTAATTGATAACAACAGATTAGCACCATATAAGTATTATTCTGTGAATTTAATGAAAAACATTCAACTCAAACACAATGCTACAGGAGAGTTCAGTAACTCATCAATAGAAGAAGCAATGCAAAAAACGATATTTGGTGACGTGATTGAAAATTATCAAAAGTTTGCTGAAGGTAAGAAAACTATTGTCTATACACACAGTGTTGAGATGAGTAAGAAAGTTGCAGATAAATTTAATGCATCTGGATACAAAGCGATGCAAGTAGATGGTAAAACGCCTAAAGCTGAACGTGAATTAGCAATGAAACTATTCAGAAGTGGTGAAGTAAAAATATTAGTGAATGCCGAATTATATGGAGAAGGTGTGGACGTACCAGATTGTCAGTGCGTAATTCTTTTAAGGCCAACAGAATCACTCACACTCTTTATACAACAAACGATGAGGTCGATGCGATATCAACCAAATAAGCAAGCAATCATCATTGATCACGTTGCTAATTATTCAAGGCATGGTTTACCAGACAGTGACCATGATTGGTTAGAACACTTCGAAGGAACAAGCAAAAAATCAAACCAATCAGATAGCATACCTGTAAAAGAATGCGAAAGTTGTTATGCGGTTATTCCATCTGCTTATACAGTTTGTCCAGAGTGTGGAGAAGAGTTTGAAGCTGAAGCTACGGACTATCACATTGATGAGTCGAGAGAATTAGAAGAAATTACAGAAGAACATATATTTAAGTTGAACTTCAAAAAGCCAGAAGAATGTAAAAATGTTGAAGAATTATACGAATTAGCAAAAGACAATGGCTATAAACCAGGATGGGCGTATATACAAGCTAAACGATTAGGAATGCTGGGGTGATTTATTTTGATTGAATATAAAAACATTGATGGACAGATATTTGGCGACTATCAAGTTATTGGCGATACTGGTAAGCGTTCTAAAAAAGGCGAAGCAATAGTAATTTGCAGAAACTTAAGGAATAACGAAATTCATGAAACTAACGCTACTAATTTAAGAAGAAGTCACACAACTGGTTATATAGGAAGTTCGAAGCACAAAGAAATTATGAAAAATAGAAATAAAAACGCAAGAAAAAATGGAGTACACGAACTTCATATGAATCACCAGAATTATTCAACTAATAATACTGGATATAGAAATATTAGTTATTATAAAACGAAAAAATATTGGATGTTTTCAATAACTGTAAACGGTAAAAGATTTCAAAAATTTTTCAACGACTTTAAAGATGCTGTTATTTATAGCTTTGAATTTAAAATCGAGAAATTTAACAAACAAATTTTGAAATCGGAAGATAAATACAAACCTATAAAAAGAGAAGAAATAATCATAAATGATTATGTAAAAGAAAAACAAAAACTAATTAATCAAAAAGGAGATTTTTAATTATGACAAACTTTACTTTAGACATGAACGATACTTTTGAAGGTGGCATTAAAGACGGTAAATACGAGGTGGTTATTACTAAATTTGAGGAAAGTGCAACACAATCAGGAACAGAATTTGTAGATGTACGATTGACAGTTAGAAATGATATTGATCAACCATATAAAAATCAAATCGTATTCCATCGTATTTGGAAAGCGAAAGCGACAGGTAAATATAATATGAAATTCTTTAACACAATTGGTGCAGCAGCTCAATTACAACAAGGTAAACAATATTCATCAATCGACGAGCTATTCCAAGACTTCTTAGGTAAACCGGTATTAGTTGCAGTTAAGAATGAAACATCAGAATACAACGATAAAACATATGAAAATTTAAATGTTAAGCGTTGGGAAAAAACAAATTTCCCAGAATTAGCACACAAATTTAAAACAGAAGAAGGTTCTAATCCTTTTGCAACTCAACAACAACAAGATGATACTGATTATCCGTTTTAAGAATAAAGGAGGCACTACCAGTGTACGAAAAAATTCCATATGAATTAACAGAATTAAATCATTGGTGTTGCTTCAAGATTGAAATGGGGGCTAATGGACGTTTAACAAAGCGTCCATACAACCCTAATAATCATGAAATGGCAAAGTCCAATGATGAACGTACATGGGTGAGTTTTGAAGATGCAGTAAGTCAGTCCGGAAACTATGATGGGATTGGCTTTTTCTTTAAAGCACCATATGTAGGAATTGATATAGACGATATAGAAAATGAAGTGAAAGAATATTTAAATAACCCAGATGCAAATAACATCATTTCAGAATTTATAAATGTGTTAGAAACATATGCAGAAATATCACCATCTGGAAAAGGTATTCATTTAATTACTAAAGGTGAATTACCACCTAAAGGCAGACGTAGAGGTAACGTGGAAATTTACGATGCTGGAAGATTTTTCACTATGACCGGTAAACAAATTGGTGGTTATAACTTTATAGATGAAGATGAATACGGTCAATTAAGTTTCTTACACAATAAATACATTATGAAACCAGAAACTGAAAAGCAAACACAAAACCTAACTAAAGGTTTCGGTAACGATTTAGGTATAGAGCAAATTATTGATACTGCTAAAAAGTCTAAAAATGGTTTAAGGTTCTCCACTTTATTTGAAGGAGATTGGTCACAGTTCTATGACTCACAGAGTGAGGCAGATATGGCATTCACAAGTGATTTAGCTTTCTGGACTGCACGTGATCCATACAAAATGGATACAATATTCCGTAAGTCTGTTTTATACAGAGATAAATGGGACGAGCAACGTGGCGATGACACATACGGCAACTTAACAATCAGTAAAGCAATCGAGAGTTGTCAAAACGAATTTATACCAGAAACAACTGATACGGATTTTCAAATTTATATTATGGACGATGCAGTAAAACCAGCTAAGAAAGATAAACGTTATTCATACGATGATACGGGGAATGCAGAACGTCTTAAAGATTTATTTGGAGATAACATTAGATATAACTATACTTCGAACGCATGGATGTATTATGACGGGAAACGTTGGAAACATGACGATACAGGAAAGATGAAAATTTTAGCCGACAAAGTTGTAGATAACATGAAAAATGAAAAGTTATTTATTGCTGAAGGTGTAGACGAAGAAGAAATGAAGAAATTCAAACACAGGCATTGGAAGGACTCTCGTAATCACAATAAGAAAGTAAACATGATGAAAGAGTGTGAACACTTACTACCTGTGCAAAACAATGATTTTGATAAAGATTTCAATCTATTCAATGTACAAAATGGTTACATCGATTTAAGAAGTGGACAGTTAATTGATCATGATAGAAATAATTTCTTTACTAAAATTTCTAACGTTGAATTTACAGACAAAGCAGACTGTCCTAAATGGGAAGAATTTTTAAACGATATCTTTCTAGGAAGGCAAGATTTAATAGATTTCATTCAAAGAGCAGTTGGATATTCATTATCTGGTTACACAACAGAGCAAGTGTTGTTTGTCTTACACGGTAATGGACGAAACGGTAAATCAGTATTCATTGAGGTATTAAATGAAATATTCGGTAACTACGCAACTAACATCACACCACAAGCCATTATGGCTAGTAAAATGGGTAACAATTCTGGTCCGACACCAGAGATAGCCAAACTAGATGGCGCTCGTTTTGTGACGACTACAGAGCCTAACGAAGGCGATAGATTTGACGAAGGTTTATTAAAACAAATCACTGGTGGCGATAAAATATCAGCACGTAAATTACATGAAAATAGTTTCGAATTTACACCTCAATTGAAATTGTGGATGGCTACCAATCACAAACCATATGTACGTGGTCGTGATGAAGGTATATGGAGAAGATTTGTCATTATACCTTTCGAAAAACAAATACCTTTAAATGAAATAGATAAAGATTTAACAAAGAAATTAAAGCAAGAACTACCAGCAATCATTAAATGGTGTGTGGATGGTTACTTGGAATGGCAACGAATAGGATTGGCAGAGCCAGCAATCATTAAAGAGCAGAGAGATGAGTATCGTACAGAAATGGATTCAATCGCTGCATTCATAGATGAGTGTTGTGAAGTTGGTACGACTGGAAAAATTAAAAGCAGTTTAATGTTCGCCGCTTATGACGAATGGGCGAGAGAGAACAACCAGTACAGAATGACCAATACAAAATTCGGTATTGAAATGAGTAAGAAGTTTAAAAAAATAACATCGAATGGTGTTCATTATATCGGTGTTGGATTGTTGGATGATTATAATCCTAACAAAATACAATTGAAACTTTAAAAATGGAGGGGTTGTGGAGGGGTTATGGAGTAGTTTTATAAAAACCCTTCCGTCTTAAAACCCTTGATATAACTTACTTTATTACTCTTATATTTATTAATTGGAATAGTTGGAATAGTTATATAAGAAATAAATATATATAAAAATATAAGTTATATATAGTAATACAAACTTAAAAAAGGGTTCCAACTATTAAAAACTAATCCAAACCGTTGGGAGAGTAAGGATAAACCCTTCCAACATAATGAAATAACCTTTCCAAACCCCTCCAAAAAGGAGTAGTAAATGGAAAAATCAGAGAATTTAATACAATCAGAGATATTAATCGAAGTAAATAAACGTGGCCATAGGTTATGGAGAACGAATGCTGGAAAGGTAACGACTAAAGATAACAGAATAGTCAAACTAATGCCGAAAGGTTATCCAGACTTAACTGGATTTAGAAAGTCAGACGGTAAGTTCATTGTGATAGAAGTTAAAAATGCTAAAGGACGATTAAGACCAGAACAAATTAAATTTAAAGAATTCATTGAAAAACAACCAGTCATCTACGGTGTAGCAAGAAGTGCAGAAGAAGCAATTAAAATTATCGAGGAGTGATTAAGTGAAACAGACTGAACGACATATTGGTATGGACGTTACAGCAAAAATCAGAGTGGAAATGTATGTGCCAGCAACTAGCGATGAAGAGGCAGAGAAGTATATCGAATGTTTAGCAGAGAATAAAATGTCAGATTTGATTGAAGGCAAAATTAAAGAACTTGATCCAGATATTCTTTGGATTGATTAAAGGAGAATAAATCATGAGCTTATACAGACATTACGCACCAGTCATTGACTGGACGGAAAAGAAAACTAAGTCCGTTAAATATAAGAAGGCAGAAGTTAAACCAGTAGCAAGGAGTAAGTACTACAACACATTATTTTATTCATGTTTTAAGGGGTGGGAATGATGGCGAATAACAGTTCGAGAGAAGAATTAATTTATATGTATATTCGTTTAGCAAAGAAGAAAAGACATGCTGATGAACAAGAAATATTTGAAATGTTAGAAGAATACTGTTTACCAAAAATACACGATAGCTACACATACTATTACGAGTTGTATAAAGAACAAGCGAAAGTACCATTCAAAACATTTTACTATCGTTACTATTATTGCCGATTTGATAAATGGGATGCGTTAACACTTAGTAAGAAAGAAGCACAACGTGTGAAAGGTAAAAGACATTCTGAATCCATGAAGAAACGATATGCAGCTAAAAGAGAAGTGGATAACGAAACAGAAGAAGATATCATACGTTTCATTAAAAACGACTTACCACTTAACCCTAGACAACTTAAGTACATTGAGAGTAATACAGAGTTTGCGAAGAAACTAAAGAAAGAAGGTATAAGCTGATGAAATTTAAAGAAGGCGACAGAGTGCATGTTAAGAGGTTAGCGAAAAAAGATGTAGATTTTTATGGAACGATAAGTGAAGTGATTCCATCAGCTAACTATTATTTTTTGATGAATTGCACGTATGAAAAAGGTGAGTCGGTAAGAATATTCAAACCAAATAGTATGTTTTTCGGTAAAAACAGACAAGACTACTACGTCCTAGCAGAAGATGAAGAAGAACAACACACAACAGACCCAGTCAACCACCCAGACCATTATAACTATGGTGAGATTGAGATCATAGATTTTATAGAACAGGTAACTGAACACTACAATTCAGACGTTGCTTACCACATTGGCAATGCTATTAAATATCTTGCGCGTAGTCCGCATAAGAATGGCAAAGAAGATATTGAAAAAGCTCGTTGGTATATCGAGCGTGCTTATCAGAAATGGAGTGATTAAATGGGACTATTAGAAAGTTATCACTTATACAATTCAGAAGGTAAAAAGATGTTTACAGTGATACCTGGTAAAGATACAAACACTTTACTGGGTATGCCACACACAGCGTTTGTGAATCAAGAACACCACTTCACAGACGGTGAGTTAAGACAATTTAAAGCAGCACATAATTTGAAGTTGGAAGAAGAATTGGGGCTGCAACTTGATATATGGGATGTGATTTGATGTCAACAATATTAGACGAACTAATCGTAGCGAATTATAACTTGAACAAAAATAAAACAGGTAACTTGAATATTGATAATATGACCGATTCATTTGGTAAAGAGTTGTTACGAGAAGTCATGAAACAAATTGAGAATGGTGCGAAGTTAGATGATGAATATATGGAGGTGGAGTAGTTATGCCAACAATAAAACGAAAAGTAGAGATGAATTTACCACAGTTTATAGCATGGGCTGTGGATAATCATATAACAGGTTCTTTTTATGCTAACAATCGAGTAAATGCTAAAAG
>DWXM01000043.1 GCA_019119225.1 Candidatus Nosocomiicoccus stercorigallinarum | reverse complement strand
TAACACTTTCTATATAAAGTGCGTCATCACTAAATTCATCTATTTGTTCTTTAGCTGCTTTAAATATCTGTTCTTTTAGTCTGTCATAAGTGTCTGAATTACTTCTCATTCTATACCCCTTACCGACTTCTAACCGAGTTGTTGAGGGGTATATGCTTATTGTTTCATCTTCATTAAATATTGATTTATTCATTTTTATTTCTTTACCGTCTGAAAACTGTGTATCTATAAATTCTTTAAAACTCATATCACGATTAAACGCATTATGACTCACCCCACCAGAACGCACTTGAATTTCTTCATTTTCATTTTGGTACGCATATTTTTTGTGATTTAATATATAAAAATACTTCGCATTGTTTAACTCTAATCCCCATGTACCTAAATTAAACTCTGTAAATAAGGAATCGGGTAACTTATCTTTTACCTCTGTTTTAAAATATAAACTATCGGTATCACAGTATAAAAAATTATCGTCAATTTCTTGTTCCGTTAAAAATTTTAAAGGGTTTAACAAATTCCATAAACTCACACTAGTAACAAATATACTAAATACAATATTACGCTCAGCATTTTTATGACCGTTCTCAACGTTATAATAATCTCCCATTAAATCACGTCTAAATAAATTAAAATAAGGTCTCAAAGCTGGTATACCATATAAACCGTTTAAATTAACTTTTGATATGTCCACTTCTTCCTGCGTGAATACTTCTTTATTATCTTCACTCGTTAAGTACATATCATAAGGACTATTATAATGAAGTCGTTTATAATATTTACCTTGCGTTTTGATTCGGTAAAATTCTTCAATTTGTTCACGTGATCCAAAATATTTACATTCAAATGTTAAATAAGAAAGTACGGGTAAACATTCTATTTTAAAACCGATAATATTATCTAACATTTTTAAAGTGTATGAATTAATATTAATATAATCATTTGTACTATAATACTTTACTAAAATTTGGCGTAAAATCATACTATCTATATTATCTAAAATAAAATTGTCAAAATCTTGTTTTGTCATTCGATACAATGAATAATAATTATCATCATCAAAACTTACGGGGATATATTCCACACTTTCATATTCTTTATAATCATGTAAATACGTTGGAATTTTAAAGTTGTGCATAGCGTAAGGGTAGCTGGAATGTATATCCATTGAAAATACCCCAGTATCAATAATACGCCCCACATAATTCTGATTATAAAAATTTAACCCGCCACGATAAAACGGTTTTAAATAATCATAGAAATTTTCATTTGCAAAATGGTAATCTGTATATCTAACTTCATAATTACTTTTATCATATTTAAAACGATTGAGTAACTGAAAACTCGTTAAAAGATTCGTATTATAGCTTTCAAGTATATTACTTGTGAACGTTGGTTTAGAATAACTAAAGTGATTAAACATATCAGAATAGTAATATACAGACTTCGCCAGTAATATTACATCATTTCTAATGTACTTTAACTCACTATCACTTAACTGTTTAAATATTCGACTCGCATACTCTCTCGCTTCTTCTTCCGTGAGATCCTGTTGTAAATTATACTTTAAATAATCAAAATCAGTTTTAAGTTCATCATCTGTAACTACGCCTAAACGTTTAAGTTTCTTCCCTAAAGTTGCTATGCTGGAATGGGTTTTAACAAAATTATCCACCGTTTCAAATTGTATACCGTCAATAAAAAACACTAGTTCCAGATTAATTTTAGACTTTACACGCTTTTCTAATATAACCCCCTCTTTTCCTTTTTTAGTTAAATCTTTTAATTTATAAGAATGTTCATTACTTTTCGGGGTTGTTGCGGTAGTTAAATAATAATTTTCCACCGTCATTTTTGGATAATAATATAATAAGTCTCGTCTTAAAAAATGATTATCATATTTATTAGTATTATGTGCGTTTAATAATATTGTTGGCGGTTTTCTTTCATTTCCAAATACTTCTATAACATCATCAAAAAAATCTTTAAAATTGGGGTATATCTCATAGCCTACTGTTCCATTCTCCATATAAGAAACTGCCACGCTAAACGTCATATTTTTGTATTTACTCGGTTGTTCACTTCCTGCACGTTCATTATATTGGTAAGTTTCTATATCAAAATATAGTTCTATTCGGTGATCATCAAAATGTTTTTTTAAATATTCTTTAAGTGTCATACCCTCACATTCCTAACTTTTCCATTAAGTAGCGTTTTGTGTCCTCAATATAGTTATTCTTCAATTGTTTCTCATGGTGTTCTAATTCTGTTAAATCATCTTTAGCTAAAAACTCACGTATTAATTTCATTATCTTTATTTCATTCAACCCAATAAAATCACTCATAATATAATTCTTACTATAGTTATTTTCAAAAAGATAATAACCTTTATCCATTTTCTTAATTTCTTTAATATCGTAATAAGTTTCTTTTAAATAGGTACTACTATTTTTATTGTCTTTTAAGTCCATATTAAAAATATAATCGTCATTCGGTTTTAAGTGTGTTGTTATAGATAATATGATTTTATAAGTTTCTGCATTAAACCACACTTTTAAATAATCGTCTTTCAACTTTACATAAAATTCTCTCGGGTTTTTTCTTACATGGTGTTTATCATCATCATTAGCAATTAAATAGCTATTTGTTTTAAACTGCCCTGTACTCATACTTGATTTACCACTTGAAAACGCTCGTGTATTTCTCTGCTCATTAGCGTTCTCGTTTTTATTCATTTCGAGCATAACATGAAAGTCATAATGATATACTTTAGCGGTGTTAATCGGGTGCTTTTCTAAAATGTTAAAAATGTCTAACCCTTGAAGAATCGGACTATTAAAATTCATAGCATTACCAAAATAAAAAATCTTTGGTTTATGAATTAATGGGTAACTCTCCATTCTATCAATACTTTCATAAATCGTTTGCAGCCGTTCCCACTCATCAGATAAATAATCAGTATCGAGCGCGAGAAATTCATCATATACGATTATCGGGAATTTCTTTAAATAGTTAGAAAAATATTTCAATTCCCCAGCATTGTTTAAATCTGAAATAACCGCTATATCTTGGTCTTTATATGTTAAAGTTGTATAATACTGGGAACGAATAAAGTTAAATTCTCTACGGTTATAACCAAAAAATTCTATAATTTCATCTATTAATGTTTGATATGACGTTCTTAACATCATATTTCTTGATAAGAAAGTTAAACCTATATCATAATCAATTGCTATTTTAATTAAAGCATGAATATAGTTAAAACTTTTACCGTCTGTCCTATTGGATATACTGATAAAATGGTCAATATTAGGGTTACTTAAATTATTTAATAATTCTATTTGGTTATATCTCGGTGGTATATATTCTTTTCTAAACTCGTTTAAATAATCTTGGAATAATTCTTCTTCTATTTCTTCGTTAATTTCTTCAATTGATTTAGTCATTATCAACACTCCTAACTATTATTAAAATGGTCATACCACACAACGTTCCACATATTAAACTCGTGTTCTTTTTTCATTTGATGATCTATATAACGCATTAACTTTTTAATACGTTCAATCATTTGTCTAAATGTTTTACTTTCATAAATGATAAAAAATAAATCATCTTCATACATTTGGTTATCATTGTATAGTTGTAAATAGTCTGCAAACTTTAGTAATGTTTTCCTGTCCGCTCCGTCACCTTTCGATTGGTAAAATTTTGCTTTCTTTCGTTCAGCTTCTTTCGGACTGTTTAACATTCTATCTTTATCCCCACCACGCAACACAACGCTTCTAGCATCAACGTAAGTAACTGTTATACTACCTGCACGGTGTTCGTTGGTGAATAAGGGTAATAGTCCATATGTTTCAAAAAAGTTTAAAAATTCTTGATATAGTTCATCATCATTAAATCTTGGTTCAAATATTCTAATCTGTGACAATATACTCACCTC
>DWXM01000042.1 GCA_019119225.1 Candidatus Nosocomiicoccus stercorigallinarum | reverse complement strand
AGAGGCCACACCTGTTCCCATGCCGAACACAGTAGTTAAGCTCTCCAGCGCCGATGGTAGTTCGGTTTGCCCGTGCTAGAGTAGGACGTCGCTAGGCACTCAGTGGAGACCCATTCGGGTCTCCTTTTTTTATAACTTTTTTTAATTTTGAGGTAGTTTACAATGAAAAAAACTATTACTATAAATGACTTAAATGAAACTAAAAACTTAGCAAGTAGATTAGCAAATGTTGTTGAACCTGGAGCAGTGATTTTATTGAGTGGAGATCTTGGTGCTGGAAAAACAACTTTTACGCAAGCGTTCGGTGAGTCTTTAGGTGTTAAAAGAGTCATGACATCCCCGACATTTAATATTATTAAGTCTTATAATTTACCTGAATTTAAAGTCCATCACATGGACTGTTATCGTTTAGAAGATAGCGACGAAGATTTAGGTTTCGACGAGTATTTTAATAATAAAGATATTACTATAATTGAATGGTATAATTTTATTGAAGAATATCTGCCAGATGAATTTTTAAAAATTCATATTGAACATATATCTATAGATAAGAGACGATTTACTTTATGTTCTAAAGGTGAATTATATGATCGTATAGTAGGTGAATTATAAATGAAGACGTTATATATTGATACGTCAAATCGTGCATTAAGTGTAGCGGTTGCTGATGAAGTTTTGCTTGCGGAAATTAATATTAATGTTTCTGGAACACACTCTGAAGCATTAATGCCCGCAATTGATCAAGTTTTAAAGTTAGCTAAACTTGATAAATCGCGCTTAGAGAGAATTGTAGTCGCAAATGGACCTGGAAGTTATACTGGTTTAAGAATCGGTGTTACTGTAGCTAAGACACTTGCAGTGTCTTTAAATATACCAATTTACACAGTTTCAAGTTTGCTTGTTCTTGGAGCGAGCTATAGAGGAGTTGTCGCACCTATGATGGATGCAAGACGTGGTAACTGTTTTAGTGCAGTTTATGATGTTGATCAAACAGGTGTAAATGTATTAGAAGAACCAAAGCTAAGAACCGGTGAAGAGTATTCTAAATTCGTTTTAAAATATGGTGCGGTCGTTGTGCATAATACGTTAGAAAAACAATCATTTGAAGTAGATGGTGTGCATACAACACCGAGAATAGCTTCAATTATAGATATGGATGAATCTGTGTTAGAGAAAGTGGATGCACATGATGTTGTTCCAAATTATCTACGATTGACTGAGGCAGAGAGAAATTGGCAGCAGAATCAGTAAATATTCGTAAGATGGAACCTAAAGATATATTAGACGTACAACAAATCGAGATAGTATCATTTGTTGATTCACCTTGGACAAAGGAGACCTATGTCCATGAAATTCATAAAAATCAATTTGCACATTATTTTGTATTAGAAAAAAATAATAATGTCATCGGTTATATTGGTGTCTGGATTGTAATTGACGATGCGCAAATCACAACAATTGCAATTAAGCCTGAAGAACGTGGGAATGGTTATGCGAGTCAGCTAATGGACTTTATCATTGATTATTGTCAGCCTTCGGTTAAGCAATTATCTTTAGAAGTTAATGTAAACAATGAAAGTGCGATTCATTTATATGAATCAAAAGGATTCATATATGGTGGAATAAGAAAAGATTATTATGGTATCGGAAAAGATGCACATGTCATGTGGGTGAGATTAGATGGAGAAAAATATTAAAATATTAGCGATTGAAACGAGTTGTGATGAAACAGCAGCAAGTGTTATCGAAAATGGAAATCACGTATTATCAAACGTCGTACAAAGCCAAATAGAGAGTCATAAACGTTTTGGTGGTGTAGTTCCTGAAGTTGCTTCAAGACACCACGTTGAAATGATTACTCGTGTCATTGAAGAAGCGCTAAAAAATGCAAATCTTAAAGCAAAAGAACTCGATGCAGTCGCAGTGACGTATGGACCAGGATTAATTGGTGCATTACTTGTTGGAGTTAATGCAGCGAAAGCTTTTGCATTCGCACACGACTTACCACTAATTCCAGTCCATCACATTGCTGGACATATATATGCGAACCAACTAGAGAATAAGATTAAGTTTCCACTTATTTCATTAATCGTTTCAGGTGGACATACAGAACTCATAAAAATGAATGATCATTTAGAATTTGAAGTAATTGGAGAAACGTTGGATGATGCTGTTGGAGAGGCATATGATAAAGTTGCAAGAGTTATCGGACTACCATATCCAGGAGGCCCAGAAATCGATAGATTATCAAAAGAAGGAAAGGACACGTATGATTTTCCACGTGCACTTCAAGATGATAGTTATAATTTTAGTTTTAGTGGGCTAAAATCACACGTAATCAATAAACTTCATAACGAAAAACAGAAAAACATCGAAATCAATAAAGCAGATGTTGCTAGAAGTTTTCAAGAGAGTGTTGTTGATGTATTAACAACAAAAACGATGCGTGCGTTAAAAGATAAAGATATAAAAACACTTATCGTTGCGGGTGGAGTTGCAGCAAACAGTGCATTAAGAGACCGATTTGAAACACTCACGAAAGAAAATAATATAAATCTATATATTCCAAGTTTAAAATATTGTACTGACAATGCAGCGATGATCGGAGCAGTAGCATACGAACTATATAAACAAAAAACGTTTGCTAATTTAAATTTAAATGGACAGAACTATATAGACATAGAAGACATATCATACTAACACATCAGTAATTCTGATGTGTTTTTTATTAGAACAAATATATTAATAACATTTATTTTTTATAGAGGCCTTTTATTAGTTAAAGCCAGAGATAAGAAGCTATCAAACCGAAGCGATAGTGAATAACTACACTATGACTTCCGATAAGAAGCCGTCTAATCAAAGAGATAGTATAGAAGTACATTATTACTTGCGATAAAGTTTCGTTTAACTATAGAGATAGTAGAGAATTACACTATGACTTCCGATAAAAGCCAATCTAACGAAAGAGATAGTGTATAAGTACACTATGACTTCCGATAAATTACTAAACTATCTAAATCACTCGTAGTACCACTAATCCAATACATCGAATAAATCACGATAAAAAAGTTATACACAGCTGTGGATAACTCTGTGTATAACTTATGGATTACTTGTGTAAAATATAAAAAGTTATGTGGAGAACTATTCAAATTCTGCAAGTTCTAACTCTATTTCTTCCCAATGTGACAGGTTTTCTTCAAGTTTTTCTTTGAGATCATTGAGCAGTTCATTTAACTCGTTTACCTTTTCAAAATCGTTGAAAACTTCTGGATTTGTCATTTCCGTCTCAATTTTTTCAATCTTTAATTCGATTTCTTCAATTGCTTTTTCTAAAGATTCTCCTTCTCTAGATAGCTTTTGCATGATACTGCGACGCTCTTTTTGTCTTTCGTAATCGTCGTTTGTTACATGTTCGACTTTATTTTCTTCAAATAATAGTTGAGCATTTTCTTCTTCTTTTTTATGGAGGTAATAGTCATAATCACCGTTAATAATTTTGGTTTTATTAACATCCATCTCCATAATACGATTTGCGAGCTTTTTAATGAAATAACGGTCGTGTGATACTGCGATTATAGTTCCTGGATAATTCATTAATGCTGACTCTAACATTTCTTTACTCTGAATATCTAAGTGGTTTGTCGGTTCGTCGAGTAGTAATAAGTTATTTTTTTGGAGCATTAGTTTCGCGAGTTGAATTCTCGCTTTTTCTCCACCGCTTAATTGGTAGACGTGTTTATTAACATCGTCTTGAGTGAATAAAAATTGGCCGAGTATTTTACGAATATCTTGCTCTTGAAAATGAGGATATTCTTTCCATAATTCCTCTAATATCGTATTTCTAGAGTGAAACTCTGCTTGTTTTTGGTCATAGTATCCGATTGAAACATTTGTCCCGTACGTAATTTCTCCGCTGATTTTTGGTAACTTTTTCGCAATTGTTTTAATTAACGTTGATTTACCGATACCGTTTGGTCCTAAAACGAGTAGTCGATCTTCTTTTTCTACAAAGAAGTTTAATTTTTCGTTTAACACATCATCGTAGCCAATTGCGAGATCTTTCACTCGTAACACATCGTTTCCACTTTCTTTTTCAATGTCAAAGTGAAACTTTGCTTGTCTCGTGTCACGTGTTGGTGAATCGATTCGGTCCATATGTTCAAGCATTTTACGCCTACTTTTTGCCATCCCACTCGTTGACGCGCGTGCAATGTTACGATCTACAAAGTCCTCAAGTCTTTGGATTTCTTTTTGTTGGCGCTCATACATTTTTAGTTGACGCTCGTATGTTTTTTGTTTTTCATGTTGATAGTCTGTGTAGTCACCGTGATACAATGTACCTTCATTAAATTCAATCTCGTAAATTTTATCTACTATTCTATCTAAGAAAAATCTATCGTGCGAGATTACAACGACTGATCCCGTATAGCGATTTAAATAATTTTCTAACCATTCAACAGTTTCTAAATCTAAGTGGTTCGTCGGTTCGTCGAGTAATAGTATATCTGGTCGGTATAAAAGCATTTTTCCAAGTTGAAGACGAGTTTTTTGTCCGCCAGAGAATTCACTAATCGGACGATGTAAATCTTCTAAAGAAAAGTTAAGTCCTGTAATGACTGTTTTAATTTCAACATCGATTGTATAGCCGTTATGTTGTTCAAAAAAGTTTTGTAAGTACTCTAGTCGTTTGACGTTCTCTTCATACTCAGGATGCGTATATTCGTGGTCTGTTAACCATTTTGTGACTTCGTCGATATCATCTTTTACTTTTAATACATCTTTAAATGCGAGGTTCATTTCTTCTAATACGGTTTTGTCTGACTCTAAAGACATTTCTTGTGTTAAATAACCAATTGATATATCTTTTGGAGTAGATATATGACCGCCATCATAGGATAATTCATCTGCCATAATTTTCATTAATGTTGTTTTTCCAGCACCATTTCCACCGACAATCCCAATCGTTTCTCTCGCTTTCACTTCTAAACTAATATTTTTTAAAATTTCGGTCGAACCGTAGTTCTTTTGGATGTTTTGTAAACTCATGACAATCATATATAATCCCTCTTTCTTAGTAAGTGTAGTGTATCATGTAATCTATTAAAAATACGATGAAAAATGATAAAACATACAAAATTGTATGATATAATTAAATGACAATAATTATGAGGTGAGTCTTTTGTTAAAGAAGAGGAAAATTCCTAACGCGACATTAGATCGATTGCCTTTATACTTCAAATTCTTTAAACAAAGTGAAGAAAATGGTGTCGACCGCGTGTCTTCACGTGAAATTAGTGAAGCACTTGATATAGATTCAGCAACAATTCGACGTGACTTTTCATACTTCGGAGAGCTTGGTAGAAAAGGTTACGGATATAACGTCCGAGCACTTGTTAAGTTTTTCTCTGAACAAGTCCAAGGTAACGGTATTAAAAATGTTATTTTAATTGGTACAGGTAATTTAGGTAGTGCATTACTTAACTATAATTTTACAAAAATTCATGATAAAATAAATATAGCAGTTGCCTTTGACATAGACGAAGAAATTGTCGGAAGTACAATTAACGGTGTTGAAGTTATAGATGTTAGTGAATTAGAATCTGTAATTAAAGAAATCAACGCTGAAATAGCGATTTTAACTGTACCTGGTCAAGTTGGTGTTGAACTTTCACATGATTTAGAGTCTTATGGTATTAAAGGTATTTTAAACTTTACGCCAGAAAAACTTGCAGTATCAGAGAAAGTAACTGTACATAACATAGATTTAAGCGTTGAAATGCAGGCGCTATTATTCTATATGAAGCATAAGTATTAGGAGGGGAAAAAATGAGTGTATTTATTCCTATGACTTTAGGAGCTGTTGCTCCAGTTAGTTTAATCATAATTGCAGCAGTTGCTCTTTTAATTTTCGGTCCAACTAAATTACCACAACTTGGTCGTTCGGTTGGTACAACTGTTAAAGAATTTAAAGAAGGATTTAACGGTTTAGGAGAAGATTCAACTGAAGATGATAAAGACAAAAAAGAAGAAGTCGTTAAGATTCAAACTAAAAAAGAAGACGAAACAGTTCAAAAATAGTGTATAAAAAAGGTGGCGCGTGCCACCTTTTTTAGGTGAGGTGGCTTTATGCACGAGAAAAAAGAAATAATGGAGCACGTGGAAGAATTACGTAAACGGGTATTGTTTACGTCATACTTTTTTGTTGCAGCACTGTTTGTTGGGTTTTATTTTGCAAAGCCTCTCGTGAATTATTTACAACATGCACCGTGGCTTGAAATGACAGAGATGCATGCATTTAACGTAACAGATCCATTAAGAATATATTTAACGATGATTGTCATCATCGCATTTATAATTATATTACCTGTTGTTTTATATCAATTCTGGGCGTTTGTAAGCCCTGGATTATATGAAAAAGAGCGCCAAGTGACACTAATCTACATTCCAATTGCGTTTTTACTTATGTTACTTGGTATGGTGTTTGCGTATTATATCATCGTACCTTATATTGTAAAGTTTACATTTAGCTTATCGATCGAAATGGGTATTGTAAGTACGATTGGTATTAATGATTACTTCGGATTTTTAGTCCGTACAGTATTACCATTTGGTATAATATTCCAAATGCCGATTTTAGTGTTATTCGCAACACAACTCGGAATTATTACACCGATGTTTTTAAAGAAAAATAGAAAATATGCGTATTTCATTTTATTTGTAGTAGCAGCACTTATCGCACCACCAGATGTTATGACACACTTTTTACTTACGTTACCAATGATTTTACTTTATGAAATTAGTATTTCGGTATCTAAAATAGGGTATAGACGGTACTTAAAAGCAGAAGAAGCAGCACTGAAACAATCCCTAGAGGAGGACTAATAACTATGGGGCGTATTGAAGACTTTGATTCCTTTGAAACTGAAGAGATGATTAAAACAACAATGACAAGTAAATGGCGATTAAACTATCATATTCAACCAGTAATGGGTAAGCTTGGTGCGCCTTGTGGTTTCTTTTACATTAATGGGTTATATCACTTATTTTATGAATGGGCGCCATCTGTAGCGGACGAAGAGAAATATTTATATCATGTAACAAGTGAGGACTTAGTCCATTTTAATAATGAAGGTATAAAAGTTCGACCAGACGATTTATACGATAAGTATAACTTATATGGTGGAAGTTTATCGTTAATTAATAATGAATTAACACTTTTCTTCACTGGTGAACAAGAGAAAAATGATGGTATACATACGTATCAATTGGCTGGAACAGTAGATACTGATTTTAATGTTAAAAAATTTTCTACACCAATTTTAAGAGAAATCGAACCCGGCTATAATACATACTTTAGAAATCCATACGTATTTTCTTGTGACGGAGAAATTAACATGATGATTGGTACGATGAATAGTGATGAATTTGGGCGAATTATTATGTACCGTGGTAAAAGTTTAAACGATTTAAACTTTGTTGGAGAAATTAATACAGGTTACGATATGTTTGGATACTTCTGGGAATCACCAGAATTGTTTCATTTAGATGATGCAGAAGTGTTGATAATTAATCCGAGAGGCCTCGATAAATATAAAGACTTGTTCTGGAATATTTATCAGTCTGGATATATGATTAACGATTTTGAATATGGATCGTTATTTGTTAACCACGATGACTATAGAGAATTTGACTCTGGGTTTGATTTTTATCGTCCAGTGACAACAACAGATAAAGACGGCAGACGTGTATTAATCGCTTGGATGTCTGCCCATGAAAGTAAGTATCCAACAGAGATTGATGGTTGGAAAAATGCATTAACACTACCTCGCGTGTTAAACGTGTCTAACGACTCTTTAATTCAAACGCCGCATCCAAATTTAAAATCATTACGTAAAGAAAAGCTTACGGCAATGGGATATTTTAATGAACACCGAAAACAGCTGACAGATTTTTATGGATCGAGTTACGAATTAAATATTGACATTAGAGAGAATAATGCGAGAGAACTTAATTTCATGTTAAGAAAGAGTAACCGTGAGGAGACGATTATTCATTATAATACCGATGAAAATCGAGTTACGTTAGACCGTACGTTTAGTGGTGCGTTAATTTCAAATGTCGACGGAACGAAAAGAAGTAAAGTATTAAATCGCCCATTAGAACATTTACAAATCTTTATGGATGAGTCTTCTATAGAAATATTTATAAATGGCGGAGAACATACGATGACAGCAAGAATTTTTCCGCGAGAAGAATCTGTCGGAGTTGAAGTAATGACTGAAGATGGTGACTGTTTTGTTGAGATGACACATTATAAACTAGGAAAGTTTAAACAGAATCCTATTTTAACGAGCCGTAAAAAAATCTAATTATATATACACTGGAGGATGGCTAAATGTTTTCCGTGCTAGATCTTATTCGTAGAAGATACGAAACGTTTACCCCTGTAGAATTAAAAATTGCAGATTATATATTAAATCATCCAGGAAAAGTTATAGAAATGACTGTGCAAGAAATCTCAAAAGAAAGTGGTACGAGTGACGCAGCAGTTATCCGCTTTAGTAAAAGGCTCGGATTAACGGGAATTAAGTCGTTAAAAATTGAATTAACGAAAGAATTACAAGAACTAGACAGTCATCCGCTATCTAGAAACATTAATCTTTCAAAAGATAAAGAATCGATGATCTTTCAAAAAGTATTCCAAAATTCTTTAAGAGCATTACATAGTAATGAGACACTTGTCGATCGTAAAGAATTAATTGAAGCGGCAGGGATAATTAATAAAGCAGAGAGAATTGTATTATTTGGAACAGGAGAATGTCAGTTTATCTGTTTAGATTTTCAAAATAAGTTGCTCGAAATACATCCATCGGTATACGTCGTAAATGATTTAACAACATTAAGACATCGTTTTAAAACACCCACTTCAAAAGATTTGTTAATTACTGTAAGCACTGACTATAACCCTGAAATTGTTAAAGCGTTACGTCTTGTCAATGATTATCCAATTAAGACTTTGTCGATTACAAATGACTTAAACCGAATAAAAGCAAAATCTGATTATACGATTTCATTTACTGAAGAAGAAACAAATACAGAACTTATGATGACGAGTAGAATTGGGCTTTTTATGGTGCTAGACATTTTATTTTTATATGCGAGTAAATATAAAAACATCAATGTTTTAAAATAATTGTTAAATGATTATTTCATCATCGTTAAGCTTCTGTAACAAATGATTATTTCAGTAGATTAATAGATACCAATTTACTATACTTAGTATCAAGAAATACGTAGAAGGGGGCATAGGTGTGTGAGAGCATTAAAATTATTATCCACTATATTTTTATTAAATATTATCATTTCAGTACAACCAGTTCATGCTGAAGAAGAAAAAGAGGACTCACCTTCAGAAGATACTGTAGAAACATCTCCAACAATCCAGACAAACGCTGCCGAAGAAAGTGCTGGTGAAAATGTGTCCCCAGAAGAAGAATCGAATGGAGAAGAAGAGAGTACAACAGAACCACCTGCAGAAGAAGAAAACCCGGAAGCACCTAAAGAAAATAATGATGATAATAATAACGTAAACACACCACCGCAAGGTTCGGGGTCAGGTGAATCAAACAGCACAGAGGAAATCGATAACCAGTTAAAAGAATCTGACGAACAAGTGCTTGATGCAGTTCGTGTAGAAGAAAAACCTAATGATTATAATAATTACAATACAAATGTCAACGTTCAACAAGAATTTGATAACAACTCTAGTGAAGTTGTCGAAGATAACACAGTAGTATCAAAAGAAGATTACTCAAAAGATAAAACAAATAACAATAAAAAAGATAGTAAAAAGAAAACACCACATGGTGCGAAAGAATTACCAAATACGGGTATTCATGAAAATATAGAATTAATCTATGTATTAGAAATTGTTTTATTAACATTAGGGTTACTTTTATTATTTAGAAAATCTTCAAAAGTTAAAATTAGAAAATAATAGGGTCACATTAGTGACCCTATTTTTATAAGTTTTTATCATCAATGTTATCTAAATGAGTTTTTACGTATTCTACAATTTCTTTTAACGTGCCATCTTCAAATGGTGATTTTAAGTTCGCTGCTTTCACTAGTTCACCAAATGGTAAAGAACCGCCAAGTTTACATAGTGCTAAATAGTCGTTAAAAGCGTTGTCGAAATCTTCATTTGCACGTTTAAAGAATTGTAATGCACACACTTGTGCGAGTGTGTAGTCAATGTAGTAAAACGGCATGCCGAATAAGTGACCTTGTCCATGCCAGAAAGCACCATCTACATATCCAGGGATATCCTCATAGTCTCTATCTGGAAGATAGACCGCTTCAATTTTCTTCCACTCTTCACGACGCTCTTTTGGAGTCAATTCAGGATGATCATATACGACGTGCTGGAATTCATCAATTGCTACACCGTACGGTAAGAATTCTAATGCACCTGCAAGGTGAGAGAATTTAAATTTATCTGTCTCTTCTTCAAAGAATAATTCCATCCATGGATACGTAAAGAATTCCATACTCATCGAGTGAATTTCACACGCTTCGTGTGTTGGCATGATGTATTCAGGTACTGAGAAGTTACGTGAAGAGTACATTTGGAATGCGTGTCCGGCTTCATGTGTTAACACTTCAATATCCCCTTGAGTGCCATTAAAGTTCGAGAAGATAAATGGCGCTTTATAGTCTTCGATGAACGTACAATATCCACCGCCTTCTTTACCTTTTTTTGCCTCAACATCAAAAAGGTTTCTTTCAGACATAAATGTATAGAACTCATCGGTCTCTTTAGAAAGCTCTTTGTACATTTTTGCACCATTTTCCATAATAGCTTTAGTACCACCTTTAGGTGTTGGGTTACCTGATTTAAATTCATATGCTAAGTCGTAATAATTTAAATCTTCCACGTCAATTCTTTCCTTTTGACGTTTTCTTAATTCAGTTACGTACGGAACGACGTAGTCTTTCACTTGCTGACGGTAGTTTTCTACCATATTGCGGTCGTAATCGATACGGTCCATATGAATGTAGCCAAGCTCAGTATAGTTATTATAGCCAAGTGCTACAGCCATTTTATGACGCTTTTTCACAAGCTCGTCGTAAATTTCATCAATTTCATCGAGGTGCTCTTTCATAAACTGTTGTTTCGCGTGAATTGCTGACTTTCTAACTTCTCTATCGTCGTTAATCATGTACGGTGCAAACTCAGTTAACGCGAGTGTTTTACCGTCATAGTTAATTTCTGCTGATGAAAGTAAAATTGAATATTTAGAAGATAATGCGTTAATCTCGCTCATTAAATCTTTAATTTTCGGATCGAAACCTTTCAATTTATTGTCGACTAATGAGAATAATTGTTTACCGTATAGTTCTTCTAACTCTTTACGGAATGGACTGTTTAGAAGTTCTTCATAATAATCGTTTGTGATTGCCGAAAGAACGGGTAAATTTTTATCGAAAAATTCACGTTCTTCTAAATAGAATTTATCTTTCGTATCAATTGAAGAACGAATCGTTGCGATTGTTACCATTGAGTAAATATGTTTAATTTTCTCGTTAAATTGATCAATAACTGTTTGCTGAGACTCTAAAGAATCCGCTTTCTTAAAAGCGTTTAATAAGCCATCAACTTCTGTACGAAATAAATCAAAATCTGGGCGTTCGTATTTAAAATCTTCAAATTTTGTAACCATCATTTTCACTCCTATTTTTTATGTTACTATTATTTTACTATACTATATTAATAAAGTTTACGCTCTTAAAAGTAGCAGAGTACTTTGTGAATTTAGTATAATAAATATAGATTTAAATAAAGGGAGTTTAATTATGAAAAAATTTCTAGTGCCTATTGGTGTGGTACTCGCAGTTGTTATTTTTTTAGCAATGTTAATCATGCCAAAATATAACAGTTTCGTTCAACTGGATGAAACTGTGAATCAAAAAGAATCACAAATTGAAACGCAACTTCAGCGTCGTGGAGATTTAATTCCAAACTTAGTTGAGACGGTTAAAGGCTATGCATCACATGAAAAAGAAGTGTTTGAAGACGTTGCGGATGCACGTGCTCGTTTAGCAGGTGCTGAAGGTGTGAGTGAATTAAGTGAAGCAAACGATGAAATGACAGGTGCGTTATCTCGTTTACTCGCAGTAGCTGAAAACTATCCTGACCTAAAAGCTAGTGAACAATTTACAGGACTGCGTGATGAACTCGCAGGTGCTGAAAATAGAATTGCGACTGCACGTAAAGATTATAACGAAGCGGTTGAAGAATATAACAGACAAACTCGTTTATTCCCAGGTAACATTATTGCTGGTGTGTTTAATTTTGAGAAGAAACCATACTTTGAAGCAAGTGAAGATGCTAAAGAAGTACCAGGCGTAGATTTTAATACGAATCAAGAGGATAACTCTGGTGATGAGTAATGAAGCGGATATTTCCACTTCTTCTCATCTTTATATTAATTGCACCATCTGCCGAAGCAGCACGTGTAGATCTACCGAAACTTAACCCGAATCATTATTTCGTTCAAGATAATGCAGAAGTATTAACTTCTGAAACAATTAATGAATTAAATGAACTTGGTACCCATTTAGAAAAAGGAACAAGTGTTGAAATGCTACTCTTAACGATGCCGTCAACTGGTCAAGAACACCGTCAAGATTTTGCACTACGTGCATTAAGAGAATACGGTGTTGGTAAAAAGGAAAAAGATAACGGCATTGTTATATTTTTTAATAATGATAATAACAATGAATTTAATAACCGAGGAATTGACGTTCAAGTAGGTTATGAAATTGAAGGGTATTTAAATGATGCTAAAATCGGTAAAATTATCGACGACTACGCACTAGAAGATGCTAAACGTGGAGATTACGACAAAGCTTTAAAAAATCTCTATAAAGCACTATACGAAGAAAGTTTAAATGCCTATGGATACGATGAAGAAACCGGAGAATTTACAAACGAACAACCAGAAGAAACTTCTAATGACGATGAGTTTTACACATTTTTATTTAACACGCTCGTTTTAGTAATTGTTATTGCGATATTATTTTACATTATAAATAAAAACAACCGAGGTGGCCCACCACGTGGAGGTAGACGACGTCCATCTTACCGACGTAGCGGAACACCGATATTCTTCCCTTCAGGTGGAAGTGGTGGTGGATTCTCTGGTGGAAGCGGAGGCTTTGGAGGCTTCGGCGGAGGAAGCGGCGGAGGCGGAGGCGCTGGCCGTGGATTCTAGACTAACCTTGACATAAAAATGTCAAGGTTTTTTATGTTGCATCAATTTATAGATGTTAAAATTAAGTTAGGAGGGATAACATGCTAACAAACGAAGAAAAAGATCTCGTTAAAGCAACAGTTCCATTATTAAAAGAACATGGTAGTGAAATTACGAGCACATTTTATCAGCGTATGTTCGAAGATCATGACGAATTATTAAACATGTTTAACCAAACAAATCAAAAGTTTGGAGATCAACCAAAAGCACTTGCAAACACAGTACTTGCAGCCGCTGAACACATCGATGATTTAGAAGCGATTGTACCTGCGGTCATTGGAATCGGTCATAAGCACCGTGCATTAAATGTAAAAAAAGAGCATTATCCTATCGTCGGTAAATATTTACTCATCGGTATTAAAGAAGTACTTGGTGATGTAGCTACTGATGACATTATGAATGCTTGGGCGAAGTATTATAATCAGATTGCTCAAATATTTATTGATGTAGAAGAAAAAATGTATGAAGAAGCAGCTTGGGACGGGTTTAAGCCATTCACTGTAAAAGAAAAAGAATATTTAACAGATGATGTGATTAGATTCACTGTTCAAAATGATGACGCACTGCCTGAAATCATTCCAGGTCAGTATATTACAGTCAAAGTTAAACCAAAAAATTACCCATACGAAGCTTTAAGACACTATTCGATCTGTTCTATTAATACAGCGAATGGTTTACAATTTGCCGTTAAACGTGAAGGTGAAAAAGACGAAGCAGGCGTAGTCTCTCATTATTTATTTGATGAATTA
>DWXM01000041.1 GCA_019119225.1 Candidatus Nosocomiicoccus stercorigallinarum | reverse complement strand
CAATGGCAAGTCATTTACACATTCAATTCCAAAACTACCAAGCATATAATGAATGGAATTTCACTTGCTTAGGAATCGACCCACTTAAAATGGATATCAGTA
Organism: Candidatus Nosocomiicoccus stercorigallinarum; assembly: GCA_019119225.1. Taxonomy (GTDB): domain Bacteria; phylum Bacillota; class Bacilli; order Staphylococcales; family Salinicoccaceae; genus Nosocomiicoccus; species Nosocomiicoccus stercorigallinarum. Next base: position 6,217 of record DWXM01000041.1, on the reverse strand, counting down.
AGTCATCTCCAACAAGTGGTGCAACTCCGAAAAAATCAAGTAAACCTAAAGCTAGTAAGAAGTCTACGAGCTTTAACAAACGTAAAGGTCGTAAGACACGTAATAAAGCCTATGCAAGAGGTGTCGTTCGCTCAACGAACGGTAAAGGTGCAGCACTAAGAAGATATTCAGGTGGAACATTCCGTAACACGTTCGGTAACGACTTACCTGACGGTAGTGTAATCTATATCTTTGCAACACATAAAACTGGTTGGGCGAAAGTGTACTCGCCACAAAATAAAGGTTGGGTACATTTAGATCAAGTTCAGATAACTGAAGTTTATTAAATTAAAAAGGCGATTGTGTTTGCACACAGTCGCTTTTATTTTTATATCTCATCTTTATATTGCTTTCTAAACTCATCATATAAAGAAGTCATCATCTTCACATTGTGTAAATAGTCCGATCTAATCTTATCCATTATCTTAATCATTACATAATCGGTATCATAACTTTCAGAAGTCTTAGAAACATCTTTTAAGTCCTTAATTGATTCTAAGAAGTACCAATCGAGTAATTGCGAAAACTTATCTAAATCTTTTTCATATCCATCTTCCATGATTTCTGTTAATCGTTCAACTGGGTTGTGTAGGTTTTCATAAAATACCCCTAAAAGAATATCTTCATAACTCTTATTTGTTCCTAAAGAAGCGTTATGTAAATCTTTCATTTGCTGTTCAGTCACATTTAAAATAAGCTTCATTTTTATACTCCTTTTTAAGAAGAGTATAGCATATAATATGTGGAAGTATTTCGAATTACCGATGTGTTTCATGATATAATATATTTAATAGGACTGCTCGCACCTCTCATAGAAGTGTCCCAGTAGCAGACAATTTACGGGTAGTGTAAAACTACCCTTTTTATTTTGTCTACATGCTTGCGTTAAAGCGAGCAATGTTATATACTATATATAGAGTTAAGAAAGGGAGATAAGAAATGAACAAAAAAGAAATGATGAAAGCAGCACATAAAATCGCTAAACAATTAGTCAAACATACTGAAAATTACGGAATTGCATTAAGCATGGCAATGAAGCACGTTTGGAACATTGCTAAAATTGGAGTAAGACAAATTAACGATATGGGAGTACAAAGCGCAGTGGCAAACTTAACGAAACAATCGCAACCTAAAGTATCAAGAAATGTGGACGGAGTACCTGAATGGATCATCAGAAAAAATTTAAACGAAAACCAAGCGTATGCAGTTTTAAACGAAAACAACAAAACATTTGTAGTAAGAGAAACAGAAAAAGCAAAATTATTTAAGTTCGATACAGAGTATGGCTACATCGAAATGTGGTCACCAAAATCAGTATTAGTGGCTTAATGATAGGAGGAAGAAAGTAATGGCATGGAATGGCTACAGAAAAAGACATTATAATATCAGCGATAGTAAAAGAAGAGATTACGCAAATCAAATGCAAGAGATTGAAGAATACTTCATTGAAAACGATGATTGGGACATATCATCAAGATTAGACAGTGCATATCGAACATATGATAATTACACTGTTCGCTTATCAAATCATTCAGCGAATAATCAGTATCATGATATTCACAACGGTAGGTTACTTATTAACGTTAAATCAAGTAAGTTAGATTTCATCAGAAGAATTGAAAACGAAGTAGATAAGATAGTCGAATATGTAGACACTTTAGAATTAGAAAAATATAGATATATTCATGTAAACGGCAGTTTCTTAAAAGCATATCTGAAAGGATATAAAACAAAAATTTGAAGAGTTTAAATGGGAGAAATAACTAATGTGGAAGAATTTAAAATTTAACAAACAAAATATTGAACACGAAACGTTGAAAGCTATATTAATTAAAATGCCAAATAACAGTGAATATAAAGGTTATAAATTCTGGCATCCGTCGAAACTAGTCCGAACAATGAACAAAGGAAACGGCTATTGGCTAACATTCGGATATACAGATGAATTTGTTTTTAAATTATTCAAAGGTAAAAACAATCAAATTATTAAGCATATTAGCGCTGAAGAAATGGAAGTAGCATTCGATCCACAACAAGATTATCTCGAAACATCTGAAAGTTATTTAGAAGTTGAAGAGCCGAAGAACATAGATGAAGAAGTTGGAGTTGATGAGTCATTAAAACGTTAACTCACTCACAGTTAGAAGCTATAGAGAAGTTTCAACGATTAAAAGTAGGCGCACTATTCATGAAGCAAGGTACAGGAAAGACAAGAACAGCGTTTGAAATCGCCAAATCCACAGATGCTGAACTCGTCTTATTCCTAGTACCAAATCAACTAAAGCATAATATGCTTGAACAGATTAAGGAATGGCAGTTCGATATGCCGTTCTTAATCTATTCATATGAAAGTATATCACAGTCAGACAGAATATATTTAAAGTTGTTAAACGAAATTCAAGATAAACGTCTGATGATTATTGCAGATGAAACAATTTTTATTAAAAACGGAGAAACAAAACGATACAAACGTATATTAAATATTCGCAATCAGTCAGAATATCGACTGATATTAAATGGAACTCCTATTACTAAAGATGAGTGGGATATATATTATCAAATGAAATTCTTGTCAGACCGTATTATCAATATGTCAGAAAGCGAGTTTTTAAGTACGTTTTTTAAAAAGATAAAATATAAAAAGAAATTCCAAGCACCGCGAGAATTCTATAAGTTAAGTGAAGTCAATATTGATTATTTAAAACGATTAATCGAGCCGTATGTGTATGAAGTTGATTTGGAGTTTGATAAGAAAGAAAAGATACACTTAACGTCCATTAATCATTCTAATGATACATTATCAGAGTATATTCGACTTGCTGGGGAGTTGGATCAAGCACTAGAAGATTTAGAAGGTATCGTCGAAATACTAATGAGAATGGTATATATCATGTTCACAGATGAAGAACGCTGTAAGGAAATAGCTAGTCAATTAAACGGACAACAGATTGTATATTGTAGCTATTTAAAAGAAGTTGAGTATATATCGAATAACTGCGATTGTTACGTAATTACTGGCGCTACTGATTACGACGAACGTACCGAGATACTGAAGCGGTTTAAAAACGATAATAAGCCATTGATAATGACATTTGGAGTCGGAGCATTCGGTCATAACTTGCAGTTTTGTAATAAAATTACGTTCTCTTCACTCACATACGATTATGCGAAAGTAGACCAGGCAAAGTATCGTATCAAGAGATTAGGACAAGAACGCGATATTGAATATCATTATATGACTTCAAGTTTACCGATTTACGAGATGATATTTAAAAACATGTACGAAAAAGAAACACTGCATAACTTAATAATTAAAAATTTGGAGTTGATAAAGAATGTCAAAAATATACAACGAACAGAACGTGCTTGACGCGTCGTTTGAACGTTTAGAATATGTGTTCAATCATTTTGATAATATCTACTTTAGTTTTAGTGGCGGTAAAGACAGTTCAGTAATGATACAACTTGCAGCGATAATTGCGCGTAAATTAAATAAGAAGTTTGATTTGCTATATATTGATTTAGAAGCACAGTATCAAGCGACGATTAACCACGTGAAAGAGTTAAGAGAAGATTTATCGGATGTTATCAATGAGTTCTATTGGATAGCATTACCGATGTCATTAAGAAATGCGTCATCTATTATTCAACCAAAATGGATATGTTGGGATAAAGACGATGAGCATAAATGGATAAGACCACTGCCAGAACATTCTATTAATGAAGACAATCACGAGTTCGAATTCTTCTTTAAAGGAATGGAGTTTGAACAGTTTATCGTTGAGTTCGCAGAATGGTATCAGAATCGACACGGTTTAACCGGTGCAGGTATTGGAATAAGAAGTGACGAAAGTTTAAATCGATTCAGAACGATCGTAATGGAAAATAAAACGAAATTTAACGATATTAATTGGACAACTAAAGTAACAGATAACGTTTATAATTTCTATCCTATATACGACTGGGAAACTGTGGATATTTGGGGCGCGGTGAGTCAATTAAATTTAAAATTTAACTATATTTATGAATTGATGTACAAGAATGGCCTATCTATTCACCAACAGCGACTATGCCAGCCATACGGCGACGACCAACGCGACGGAATAGACCAGTTTAGATATATTGAGCCAGAAACGTGGGAACTCGTTTTAAACCGAGTACAGGGAGTGAATTTCGCTAACATCTATGCGCGTACATCGTTGCTCGGTAATATTAAGTCAGAAAAGCCAGAGTCGATGAGTTGGGAGCAGTATTCAATATTTCTGTTAGAGAGTATGGGAATATATGCACCTGAGTTACGGAATCATTATCACACTAAAATCAAGAAATTTCTAAAATTCTATGAAGATAAACATGGAATGATAGATATTCCAGATGTGAACGATAGGAAGTTAGAAAGCGCGAAAAAGGTTGCAAGTTGGCGACGAATCGCAAGAGCATTAGAAAAGAACGACTTTTGGCTTACTGGTTTAAGTTTTGGTCAAACGAAGTCGGATGTGAAGCGGTTATATGAAATGCGAGAAAAGTATGCAGATTTAATTAAATCAGAAAATACGAATCAGAAACACTTAAAAGAATTAGCAGAGGAGTTAGAAAGAAATGAAAATTAATATGCCATGCTTAAACACGAAAATAATACCTGTAGAGAAAATACGAGCTAATGACTACAATCCGAATAAAGTGGCCACTCCAGAGATGAAAGCATTAGAACGATCCATTAAAATGTTTGGAGTCACAATGCCGGTAGTTGTGTTTTACGATGAAGAAAGTGAAATGTATGAAATCGTGGACGGATTCCATAGATTTACGGTACTATCAAAACATTTAAAACAGAAACAAATACCCGTTTCAGTTATCGATAAAGAAATAGGAGAACGAATGGTAGCAACAGTGCTGCACAACCGAGCAAGAGGTACTCATGGAATTAGACCTATGTCAGAAATCGTACTCGAGTTATCCCGTTTGGGTTGGACTGATGATAAAATATGTGAGAATATGGGAATGGAATTAGATGAAGTCATTCGATTGAAGCAAATCACAGGATTACGTGACGCATACGCGAATCATACATTCACAAACAGTTGGACTGCATTCAATAGAAAATATGAAAGTGAGTTGTCGTAATGAAAGATATAAAAGAAGTAGAAGAAACGATACAGCAATTGATTAATGATAAGTCAATCACAGGTTATCGGATTGAAAAAGATACAGGTATCAGTCAGACACACATATCGAGATTGAGAAGCGGTAAATATAAATTAGATAATATATCTTGGGAATTTATCAAGAAATTATATTTATACGCAAAGAAAGAGTTACATTAACGTAACTCTTTTTTAAATTCTTCTTTAAACACTTCGTATAAATCAGTGCTTATCATTGCTTGTAAAATATGTTCATCTCGGATTCGTTCGAATACTTTAGCCATAGCAACGTCTGTATCGTACGCTTCTTCGGAACGCGCGCTATCTTTAATGTCGATGACCGCTTCATTGAAGTAATACATGAGTAAACCGAGAAAACGTTCGTATTCCTTATATTTGTTACTCAATACGATATTTCCCATTTTATGCGAAGGATCGAATATGTATTTGTAGAACGATAACATTAGAATGTCTTCGAAAGTATCGTTATTCGTTTCTGCAATCTCGTTTAAGTCACGCACTTGTTGTTCTGTTAGATTTAAAATCACTCTCACTCTCATCACTCCTTGTAATCAGAATATCCTTAAATGTGTATAAAAACAAGCACCTAAATTAATAGGTGCTTTTTTGGTGGCAGTTTGGTGGCAGTTTATATATAAATAGATACTTCTAAATACTACATGAATACCTATAATATAGGCTTTTAAGTTTAAATACAGGTATATCACACGCCCTCCCAGGACGTCTACAAACCTTATAGATATAGGGTTTCAACCAGTTTGGTGGCAATCTGGTGGCAGTTATGAAAATAACTGCCTTATTTTTTTGCCTTGTTTTTCCTTATGCTCATCTAATAAATGGGAATAAACTTCTAAAGTCATTTTAATTGAAGAGTGACCAAGACGTTTAGAAATATATTCGATTGGTATATCTTTTGATATTAAATAACTACAATGTGTGTGACGTAAAGAGTATATTCTTCTGTGTTCTTCCACACCGATATCTTTTAATGCTTTTTTAAATGATTTCATTGC
>DWXM01000040.1 GCA_019119225.1 Candidatus Nosocomiicoccus stercorigallinarum | reverse complement strand
TATTTTAATTGTGCTTTACCAAACATATCTGCTGGCATTTCTTTCACACGGTCTTGTTTTACTGATAGCTGAGTGTAGTGGTAAATTGGTGCAATTGGATAATCATTTACGAAGACTTTATGAGCTTCTTTGTTTAATTCGAGTCTTTTGTCTGGATCTGTTTCCGCAGCAGATTGATCAAGAAGATTTGCATATTCTTCGTTATGCCATCTTGTTTGGTTATTACCACCTAAGTTTTTGTAAATATTTAGGAAGTACTCAGGATCATTAACATCTCCTGTCCAACCGAGGCGTCCAGCTTGGAAGTCGCCCTCACTTAATTTTTGTAAATATACTTGCCATTCGTTATTGTCTAACGTAGCATCGATTCCTAAGTTGTCTTGCCAACCTTGTTGAATGTACTGCATAATTGCAGCGTGTGCCTCACTTGTGTTGTAAGAAAGGCTAATTTTGATATCTTCTGGACCGTTTAATCCTAGTTCTTCAATACCCTTATCTAAAGCTTTTTTAGCTTCATCTAAGTCATTAGATTCAAAGTATCCAGTAGGACCTTCAAAGCCTTTTACAGTCTGAGGTACTAACCCTGTTGCAGGAGTCTCTTCACCTTTTGTTACATTTTCGATAAGTCCTTCTCTATCGATTGCAATCGTTAAAGCTTTTCGGATATTCTTATTATTAATAAATTCTTCTTCAGTATTAAACACTAGCATATAAGTCGCAACTTGGTCTTGAACGTCGAGTTTATCTTCTTCTTTAAAACGATCAAGTGCGTTTAAATCGATAGTATTATATGAACTTCCGAGATAGTCTAGATTTCCAGAGTCAAATTCTTTTAAAGCTGTTGCTGCTGAATCGATAATATTAATGTTTGCTACGTCGAGATCAACGTTATCTTTGTCCCAGTAATCGTCACGTTTTTTTAATACGATTTTGTCTGAACTTTTGAATTCACTAACTTCAAAAGGTCCGTTAACGACGTATTCTTCTGTGCCGATGTTTTTATGCCAATCCGGATTTTCTTCAACGTATTTATGGTTGATTGGTGTGTAAATTGTATTTGACACTAACTCATTAAAGTACGGTGTTGGATTATTAAGTGTGACTTCTAACGTTTTGTCGTCTAAAGCTTTTATACCAACATCTTCTTCGTTACCTTCGCCAGTGTTATAATCTTGTGCACCTTCAATGTAATACAGTAAGTATGCAGAATCTGCACCATTCTCAGGGTTTAATGCCCATTTCCATGCGTATTCAAAATCTTGTGCGGTTACTTTATCTCCATTAGACCAATTTGCATCACGAATTGTGTATGTATATGTCTTTTTATCTTCACTTTCTTGAATATCTTCAGCTAACGCATTTGTTACTTCACCATCTTTGTCGATACGAGTCAGTCCTTCAAAAGCATTTTGAACTAGAATTTGTGAAGTTGTATCTGTAGATAATAATGGATGAAGTGCAGGTGGATCTGTAGCAATAGACAGATTGATGACTTTTTCTCCATCTTTTGCTGCACTATCTCCTCCAAAGTCACACGCGCTCAATAGAACGGTGAATATAAGTAAATAAAACACGAATAATCTCTTCATTAACATTCTCCTCTAAAGTTTATATTTATTGATTATATTAAATTTTCAGAAAATATCAACAACTTTTTTAAAATAAGCACAATTCTAAATTAATTGTTTAAAATCTAGTATATTAATTAAGGGAGTGATTATATGGATTGTGTATTTTGTGATCTGATTAAAAATAAAGATTACCATCTAGTAAGAGAAAGCATTTATAGTATTGCAATTTTAGATAAGTCTCCAGCATCTAAAGGGCATGTCTTAGTGATGCCGAAGATGCACTTTGAAACATTTGGAGATATTGATAATAAGGTCGTTCGTAATGATTTAATTGCCTTAATGCACAAAGTTGCAACGATGGATATGTTTAAAGATTATAATATTGTAAGTAACAACGGAAAAAGAGCGGGGCAATCTGTACCGCACGTGCATTTCCACTTTATTCCAAGAGAAGAGTCGGACAACATTAACTTTGAGATTCCTGCAGATGATTCTATCGATGTTGAAGAGACTCTTAAAGAACTTAAAGAAAAACGTGCAGAGAAGAAAAAGAGAGAAGGATAATTTCCTCCTCTCTTTTTTTATATTGAAAATAAGAACATATGTTCGTATAATGAAATTAAGGAGATGGTGGAGATGATTCTTGATTATAGAAATATTCCTTATGAAGAACTCAATTCTAATATCCCAGTTGGACGTGGTATGATTAAGTGGATGCCTTTTGCAACGATGCCTGAACAATATGAAAATGTAACTCAAATGATTCAGAGTCAACTAAAAAAAGATTATCCAAAGTTAACGCAAGATATAATTGAGCATAATGAACGTATGGTTCACGATTTACTCGGTAAAACAGCGATTATCCGTTATTGGTCGAATGGACAAGAAATTATGATCGAATGTGATGTAGAAAGTATTAGTAAAGAAACGAACATGATTATCGTGCGTAAAAATAATACGATTTTACCGATTTATTTTTATCATATTTATGAAGTGCAAAAGGGTGGAAACTTATTTTAAATGAAAATGGCTAGACCGAAGTCTAGCCGAATGTGTTATTTCTTATAATTTTTTAAGAAGTTTTCGAGTCGATTACATGCTTCAACAAGTTCTTCCATTGTTGCAGCGAACGATAAACGGATATGACCTTCACCATATGGTGAGAATGACGCACCTGGGACAACTGCGAGTTGTTCTTGTTCGATTAAATCTAAGCAAAACTGGAATGAGTCGTTGCTATATTCACTAATATCAGGGAAGATGTAGAACGCACCTGTCGGTTTTTCTACGGGTAATCCCATGCCAGTGAGTCGATCAAATAAATAGTCGCGTCGTGTTTTATAAGCATCATTCATTGCCTCTAAATCTTCTTTAGGAACGTCTCTAAATGCTGCGATTGCACCGTATTGTGATGGTGTAGATGCACATATTGTGTTATATAAATGTACCGTATTTACTAAATCTGAAAGTTCAGGTGTTGATAAGATATATCCAATACGTGCCCCCGTCATGGCATGTGACTTAGATAATCCATTCACGACAAATAATTTGTTACGAATTTCTTCGAACTCCATAAATGAGTGGTGTTTACCTTCATAGACGTTGTCGCTATAAATTTCATCTGTCACGATAAAAATATCTTCATCTTTTAATACTTCGACGATTTCTTTGATGTTTTCATAAGAGAGTGACGTACCTGTTGGATTTGTTGGGTAGTTGAAAAGAACAGCTTTTGTTTTATCAGTAATTTTTTCTTTAATCGCATTTGCTGTTGGTACAAGATCTGTTTTTGTCGTGTCGACGTAGACGACTTTTGCACCGCATAGTTTAATAATTGGCTCGTAACCTAAATATGATGGTGCAGGTAAAATGACTTCATCGCCTGGGTTTAAAATAGTTCTTAAAATGTTATCTATCGCTTCTGAACCACCTGTCATAACGACAATTTCTTCTTCAGGGCTATAACGTACATTAAAACGCTCAAAGATATAATCAGAAATTACTTGACGTAATTCTAATAAACCACGATTATGAGTATAACGTAATTTATTATTATTAATTGCATCGATCATTGCTTTACGGATTGGCTCTGGTGTGTCAAAACCAGACTGGCCAAGTGTTAAGTCGACACTATCCGGATACTGATCAACTTTATTAGAGAATTGACGAGTACCAGGTACTTCGATGTTTTGGATGTTATTGTTTAATTGCTTTTCCATGATTTATGACCTCCTAGAAAAATCGGAAAGGGATGTTAAAGTATGAAGAATAAGAAATACTCAACAAAAACGAAAGCGTTATCAATCGTTATGAACATTATCGGTGTTGTACTGTTTTTATTACCTATACATATTGATGGTAAATGGACAATAATGCTAGGGGTAATCGCTGATTATATTATGAAATATTTTAGTGATTTTTTACCTCCGCTAGTTGTAACGATTGGAATTGTTTCGACTATACTCTTCATTATACAGAAAATATTAAAAACTGAAATTCCATTTTTAAAAATGCTAGATGAAGGCTTTGTATGGACGACGATTAAATTAATCGGCTTTACGTTTTTAGTGATGGCATATTTTAAAGTCGGCCCAGAATGGATAGTTAATGAAGACACAGGACTCATGGTATTAAATGATGTATTACCTGTTTTAATTGTATGGTTCTTTTTAGCAGGATTTCTAATGCCCATTCTTTTAAATTTTGGTTTAACAGAATTTATTGGAGTTCTTTTAAGTAAAGTAATCCGACCGTTATTTAAAGCACCTGGGCGCTCTGGAGTAGATGCCGTGGCTTCTTGGATGGGTGCGGCACCAATTGGAGTACTCATTACTCTTAGACAATATGAAGAAGGACTATATACTCAAAAAGAAGCGACTGCGATTGCAACGAACTTTTCGGTTGTATCAATTCCGTTTAGTCTAGTCATGACGAAGATGATTGGTATGGAGCATATGTTTTTACAAATATACGGTGCAATGGTTGTGGCTTCGATAGTTACCGCAGTTGTAATGGTAAGAATTCCTCCAGTTTCTTGGAAGTCAGATGAATACTTAGTAGATAGTAAAGTCGATCCAGATGAAACCATTCCAGAAGACTGCGGAATGATAGAATATGCAGTCGATCAAATGTTTGATCGTGCTGAAAAAGAAGAAAATCCATTTAAATTAATTAAAGAAGGTACAGTTTCTGTATTTGAAATGTGGTTTAATTTAACGACGGTAATTATGGCACTAGCAACATTAGCGATGATTGCAGTAGAATTCACACCATTATTCTATTGGCTAAGTTTACCACTTCAACCTATTCTTCAAGTATTTGGTATGCAACAAATCGATTTAGCAGGACCAGCGTTACTCGTTGGCTTTCCAGATATTTTCTTAGGACCAATTGTAGGAAGTGGTATTGAAGATGAATTTACAAGATTTATAATCGCTGCAACGACGATGGCACAGTTGATTTATATGGCAGATATTGGAGCCTTGCTATTAAAAAGTAAGTTAAATATTAACTTTTTTGAGCTTGTATTGATATTCGTACTTAGAACAATTATTGCGTTCCCAGTTATTTTTGTAATCGCTAAACTTGTATTTATGACTGTATGATTTTTTGTCTTATCTCCTATATATTTTAAAATTTACATGATATACTAGTATAGTTGTCGAAATGTAAACTTTATTAACTTACAAACGTTTTCTTAAATTTAAAATATAGGGAGGTATTGTAGGATGGTACTCGAACTAAATGAGATCACTACAGTGTTACTTGCATTTTTAGTCTATTTATTCGGTGATTTCTTAACTAAAAAAGTTAAAATTCTATACAGATTTGCGATTCCAGCTCCGGTAGTTGGAGGGTTACTTGTTGCAATATTAATACTTATTTTATCTAATACAAACATCGTTACAATAAAACTCGATACGAGCTTCCAGTCTCTATTTATGATTGCGTTCTTCACGACAATAGGACTTGGCGCGAGCTTTGCTCTTGTAAAACTTGGTGGTAAGCTTTTAGTTATTTACTGGTTAGCGGCGGGTGTTATTGCGATTTTACAAAACGTCGTTGGAGTTAGTGTTGCGAAATTATTTAATTTAGATCCATTATTTGGAGTTGTACTTGGTACAGCAGCGATGGAAGGTGGACACGGAGGAGTAACGGCTTACGGTACAACATTAGAAGAGATGGGTGTTGACGGAGCGTTATCTATCGGTTTAGCAGCTGCAACATTTGGTTTAATTGCAGGTGGTTTAATTGGTGGTCCGATCGTCCAACATTTAATTCGTAAATATGATTTAAAGCCTTCTATTGATGATGAAAAAGTGAATTTAGATGATTATAATGAAGATTTTGAAGGAGACGGCGCAGTTACTGCTACAACAAGTCAATTTATTCATACATCGACTGTGATTGTATTTTGTATGGCCATAGGAACATATTTAGGAGATCTGTTCACAGAAGCAACGGGATTCTCGTTACCAGGATATGTTGGGGCAATGTTCGTTGCGGTATTAGTACGTAACATTATCGACCGCTCAAAACCAGAAGTATTAAACTTAAAAGTAAACTCTCTAGTCGGGGAAGTTACACTTGCAATTTTCCTATCGATGGCACTGATGAGTATTAATTTAGGTGAAATTTCCGGTAACGTATTGCCAATTATTGTGGCATTAATTTTACAAATTGCTTTAATGGCAATATTTGCATCGACGATTCTATTTAGATTACTCGGAAAAGATTATGACAGTGCGATTATGGTTGCAGGATTTATTGGACACGGACTTGGTGCAACACCAAACGCGATGGCAAATATGCACTCTGTCACACAACAACATGGTATGTCACATAAGGCATTTCTAATCGTACCAATTGTCGGAGCCTTCTTAATTGAGGTATTAACTGTTCCGATTATACTTGCGACAATTAACTTATTCTCTTAAAAAAAGCAGCACTCGCTGCTTTTTTATTTTGTAACGAGATATTGAAATTTCATTAAAATTTCCAAATTTTCTGACATTAATCATGAATTTTCTATTATAATAGAATCAACTTAAATTTAGGAGGATTTTTTCGATGTCAAAACTTGGAATTATCGGACTCGGAAGAGTCGGGAGTCAAATATTAACAGATGTACAACGTGAACAGCTATTTAAAGAAATTGTATTAATCGATGAAAATGAAAAAGTGGCATGTGGCGAAGCGCTTGATCACCACCATGTCACAGGTGCAAATGGTACACCACGCGTTAAAATCTACGCAGGCAGCTATGATGACTTAAAAGATGCGGATTTAGTTATCATTACAGCAAGCATTGTTACTGAAGCTAATATGGCAGATAGGGTGGCACTTGCTAAGGGAAATAAAAAAATCATTGAGGATGTCATTAAAAATATTGAAAGTGTAACGAAAGAAGCAATTATTTTAAATGTTTCAAACTCAGTGGACACGATTACTTATATCGGTAGTAAACATTATAATAAGAAAAAATTAATTGGTACAGGAACGATGCTAGAAACGGCGAGATTTAAAACGCTCATCTCAGACCACTATGATATCGACCCAAAAAGTATCGATGCATTTGTGATTGGAGAACATGGTAAACATGCAGTACCTGTATGGAGTAAAGTAAGAATCTTCGGTATGGATTTAGAAGAATTTGAACGCTTAACAAGAAAGCCTTCAATCAATAAAGATGAAGTAACAGAAAGCATCGACCAAGTAGCATTTGAAGTCTTTTCAAATAAAGGATGGACAAACTCAGCAATTTCAAGAATTACAGTAGATCTTGCAAAATCCGTCGTATTCGATGAAAAATCTATTTATTCAGTTACGTCAGAATCAAACGAATACGACTATAAAAACGTTGCGTATGGACTTCCAACAATCATTGGAAAAGATGGAATCGAGCAGCGTCTTGAAATTGAATTATCAGATGACAAACAATCAGCACTTACTGAAGCGGTCGAATATATTAAACAAGCAATTGAATTATAAAAAAGAACACCTCCTAAGAGGTGTCCTTTAAAGTTTCTATGATTCTAAGCGACTAAGTCGACTTGTGAGTGCTTTATATCTTGGGAATTTATCTTTTAAGAAGAACAGTAATAAGATGAATAACATCGCACTAGCGAGCATTCCGAGTAATACGTAGATGACTGTACTAAATTCGTGGTCAAATGCTTGGTTGAATATTGCTGTTCTATAACCAATGACTGTATATGACATTGGTAAGAATTCATAAAGTTTTTGGTAAATTGCATTTGTCGTTTCGATAGGGAATGTACCACCACTCGCTGACAATTGAATGATTAGTAAGATAATACTTAAGAACTTACCGAAGTTACCAAATAACGTCACTAGTGCACCAATCATTGTAATTGATAATAATGACCATACATAATTGAGTAGGAAGAATCTCCAGTGACTACTAATTTCTATTTGCATTATAAAGTCAACGACCACTGTAATAAATGTTGAAATTAGTAGCGCATGGACCATATAGAGTAACATACGGCTAAACCATGCTTTAAAGATGTTAATATCTTCATCGAAAATCTTGTTGTTTGGGTAAACGACGTTAAACGTAATAGACCCAATAAATAAACTGATTGCAACGATTAGTGGCGCGAAACTTTGTCCATAGTTTTGAGTATCAACTAGGTTTTTTGTTTCTAAGTGCACTGGTTGTGCAATATCTTTTGCACCTGATTCAGTAAATGCAAGGTTTTCTTCTTCGATTTTATCTAATACTTTTTTAAACTGAGTGTTAATTTCATTTAATGAGTCTGAGAGTTCTTGAGAACCTTGTTGTAACTCACCTAAACCACTATTTAACTCAGAAATACCACCAGCGAGTTGGTTTGAACCGTTCGCTGCTTCACTTGTGCCTTGTGCAAGTTGATTTGCTCCACCATCTGCTTGTGTTGCGCCTTGTTCAAGTTGAGACTGTGCTTGAACGAGTTGTTGTCCTTGTGGGCCAACCATTTGAGCGAGTTGCTGAAGTTGAGCTGTCATTTGCTGTTCACCTTGAGCAAGCTGTCCAGTACCATCGCTTAATTCATTTGCACCATTATTTAATTGACCGATTCCGTCATTTAACTCATTTGCCCCTTGAACGAGCTGTCCTGATGCATCATGTGCTTCAATTAAACCATTGTTTAATTCATCTGCACCGTCAGAAAGTTGTTGAATTGCTTCTTGAGCATCTTGACTATCAGATTCTACAGAGTCTAACTGATCGACAATTGCTGTAATGTAGTTATCTGTAATTTCTTTACGCACTTCTTCGATGATGAAATGTCCAACTTGCTCTGACATCAACGCCCCAATGAAGTTATGTCCAGGGTTTAAGTTTAACGACATTTCTACTTGTTCGGGATTTTCTGTTAGAAACGACATCGCTTTTTCTGAAGAATCTTCAGGAATGACGATGTACCCGTAAGTTTCTCCTTTTTGTAACGCTTTTTTAGCAGTATCTAAATCTGTAAACTGCCAATCTAAGCGGTCTTCTTCTTTTAACTCATCAACTAAAGACTCACCAACGTTAATATCTTCGGTTCCTTTATCTTCGTTGACGATGTTAAATTTCATATCTTCTGTGTTCTCGTATGGATTCCACATCGCACCTAAGAATGTTATCGCATATATGAATGGAAGTGTTGAAACAACGAGAAGTGAAATAAGTAAGACAGGAGTTTTCAATATAAACTTAAAATCTCGTAGCACTTAATCACCTTTACTTTCTTTTTTTACTATAGTTATTGTACACTTAGTACAATAAAATATTATAATACTCACGTGATGTAATTACAAGGAATTCATTCATCGTTTGAAGTTTTTTTATACATTGTGTTTAAAAGGAGAGTATACATGACAAAAAAAGATTTACGAGTAATAAAAACTCTAAAAAGTATAGATGATGCAATTATTGCATTATTAAAAGATAAAAAATTTGAAGACATTACGGTTAAAGACATCTGTGAAAAAGCAATGATTAACCGAGGAACATATTATAGTCACTATAAAGATAAATACGCGCTCATTCAGTCGTATCAAAAATCTTTAATTGAAGATGCGGAAAGCTTAATTTATAAAAATATTACGGGGGATAGCTTAACAGAAATCGCTGATCATCAAGTAAAGGATATGCTTGAACAATTGTTTGAATATATCGAATATAACCAAATGAAGATTTACGCTACTGCACTCGCAGTTGGTCGAGTAGAGTTTATGGAAGATTTTTCGAAGCATATGTATAAAATATACAGATTAAAACAAAAAGAATTAGGTGTTCATTTTTCTGACGAAGCGCTTAGTGAGTATTTAATTACTTATGTATCCAACGCACATCTAGGTATTATTTACCGCTGGTTAGAAAATGGGTGTAAAGAAACTCCAAAAGAGATGGCGGAAATGTTAGAGCTAATGACGATAACTGGAGTCTTTAAAACAGTATTAACAAAAGAAAAGGACGAGTAAATTTACTCTTCCTTATTTTTATTGATTTTTCATTTCTAACTGATGCACCATATGTGTGATCATTTCATTTAACGGTGTTTTAATGCCTTTTTCTTCCCCATAACGTGCAATTTGACCGTTTAGATAATCAATCTCAGTTGGTCGTTTATTTGAAAAGTCTTGGTGCATTGAAGGATAGTGTAATCCTGCGACTTCATCTGGGAATGATGCTTTAATTTTTTCAAAAGATTTATTGTACTCAAGCGCAACGTCACGTGAATTTGCAACGTCTACAATTTCTTGAATTAAAGGTCCAATCATATCGTCTACTTCACTATATGCAGCAATTTCTCCGATACGTTTATCTAAAATTGTACATAATGGGTTTAACACGCTATTTACGACTACTTTTTCCCAAATTGCTAGGAAAACATCATCTGAAAGTTGAGAGTTTAGTTTCGCTTTATTGAAAATGTCATTAATTTCGTGACCAAGTGGAGTATCTACACCATCTGCTCTTTGCATAATAATGCTTCCTGAGCCTTCTAGTAATATTTGACCTGGTCCACGTAAACCAGCTGTCCACATTGTTACTGCTAAGAAAATGTGGTCTTCTTTAATAAGTTTTTTAAGACGATCTTTATGACCTAATCCGTTCATCATAGTGAGAAGTGCAGTATCTTCACGTATTGCACCTTGTGCTTCAAGAGTTTTAACCATTTCAACAGATTGCATTGCTTTTGTTAAGACAATGATTAAGTCAAAACTACCTTCGATATTTTTAGGTAAAGTTGCTGGAATATCGATTGTATAAGTGTCTGTTTCAGTTTGAATCTCTAATCCATCTTTATTGATTTTGTTAACATGCTCTTCCCACATGTCGATTAACGTTACATCATAACCTGCTTCAAATAATTGTGATCCTACGCGTCCACCAAGTGCACCAGCACCAGCGATTGCTATTTTCATAAATGATTACCACCTTTAATTAATTTAACTTATTCTGATTCGAAAACGTAAATGTCTTCAGAATATAATTTTAATACACGTGTGTATAAGACGTGGAATATAACCCCGAATACAACTGGTACTATAAAGTAAGCGATTATTACTAGTAGTATATTAAAACCTACAGCACCAGTCATTTCTTGTAATGATTGAATTGGACCAATTAATCCTGCGATACCAAAACCTGCAGATTGAGGTGTACCTGGTAAATTAATTAAGCCAGCGACAAATCCAGAGACAATTGCATTTGAAATGACAGGTACAAGTAAAATTGGATAACGAATTAAGTTTGGCATCATCATTTTCATTGCACCTAAAATAATTGCGATAGGTACTCCAATTTTATTTACACGTAATGTACCAATGAATAATACGATTGCGGTAGAAGCTACTCCAACACCTGCTGCTCCTGCTGCGAGATCTGAAATACCGATTGCATAAGCGATTGCAGCTGTTGAAACTGGTGAGATAATAATAACGGCAAAAGCAATTGAAAGTAGAATTGCCATGATGATTGGTTGTGCAGATGTAATGTTATTAATTAATACACCAAGACCAACTGTAATAGTGTTCACGTAAGGTAATAGTAAAATACCGAGTAATCCTGAAATTCCCCCAACAACAATTGGGATTAAAATAATACTTAAACTACCGAAGCGGTCTTTTACAATTAACATAATACCGACAGCGATTGCCGCAGTAATCATTGTGTTAATTAAGTCACCGATTCCTGTTAAAATCCACCCATTCTCTGTGAATACAGCGGCACCAGAACCTACGAACGAAGCCGTACCGATTGTTACAGTTGCCATTGGATTTAGATTAAAGTTCATTGCGATAAGTACACCAGTTAATACCGGGATAGTAAATTGAATACCGACAACTACGTTTTGTAGTATTTGGAAGATATCCGCATATTGGCTTAAATAACCAAATAATCCACCTAAAATTGCGTTAGGAATCAACCCGACGACGATTGCTAACGCGACACCATTTAAAACGTTAAATAAAAACTTTTTTGGTGTAAGTTTTTCGTTTGTTACTGCTTCTGACATTTCTTTCACTCCATATATTTTGAATTTAATATGTATACTATTTCTATAAATAGAGTATCACGTTCAGCAAATAGTAACAAGTGTAAAAGCTAGATTTATC
>DWXM01000003.1 GCA_019119225.1 Candidatus Nosocomiicoccus stercorigallinarum | reverse complement strand
ATAATTCTTCAAGGTACGGATTAATCATCGTCTTTTTAACTTTCGCTGTATCTACAACGAAGTAGTTTGACATGAACGGCTCGATTGATTTAGATACTTGTCCTAAAATGAATGAGCTTGACGTTGTTGGTGCAACTGCAAGTAATGTTGCGTTACGTCTACCGTAGCCTTTAAGCATTTCTGGTTCACCGAACTTTTCAGCAAGTTCTTCACTTGCCTTGTATGCACGTTTTCTCATGAATGAGAAAATTTGTGAGTTAATTTTATTCGCTTCAATACTTTCAAATGGAATCATATTCGCTTGTAGATATGAATGCCATCCTAGTACACCAAGACCTAATGCACGGTTTTCGACTGCGAATTTATACGCGCGTTTCATATGTTTAAATGCTGCACGTAATTCTTCATCTTCAGAATCTCTCATAGACTCTAAGTCAGAGATAAATTCACTCATGACTGCATCTAAGAAATAAATCATTGTTTCTACTGCGTCAGTTTCTTTCCACTCATCATAACGTTCAATATTCATTGATGATAAGTTACATACAAATGACCAATCTTCTTTATTTGGAAGCATAATTTCTGAACAAAGGTTAGAGTTGTTAATTGTTAAGCCTTTGTCTTTGTATACATCTACAGTGTCGTTATTTGCGTTGTCATGGAAGAAGATGTACGGATAACCCATTTGGACACGTCTAGATAATAATTTAGCCCAAGTGTCACGTTTTTCTTCGTCACCTTGAATCATTTCTTCTAACCACTGATCTGTTACAGATACACCGTGTGTGAGTGTTTGAATCGGATTCCCTTCTGTACCAATATCTAAAAACTCATCGATATCACCGTGCTCAATTGGTAAATATGGACTAAAGCGTCCACGGCGAACAGACCCTTGACTGATCGTATCTGTCACTTGTTCGAATAATTTCATAAAGTGAACTGAACCGCTTGTATGTCCGTTATCTGTAATTTCAGAACCTCTTGGGCGAATGGCACCGAAGTATCCACTCGTTCCACCGCCGTATTTACTCATTAACGCGACTTCACTTGCTGTGTCCATAATTGATGGTACGTTGTCTTCAATATATGATCCGAAGCAGCTAATTGATAGCGCACGTTTTTTACCGAAGTTAGACCATACCGGACTAGATAATGAGTAGAATCCTCGGCTCATATAGTCATAAAATTTGTCTGAGAATCCATCTATATTTAAAATCTCTTCTGCTTTGTCTGCGATATTTCTAATTCTTTGTTCTGGTGTTTCACCTTCAGATAAATACCCGCGTTCTAAAAATACGCGAGAATCTTCATTCAGCCAATAAAATGGTTGTTTAGCCAATTAAAATCCCCCTAATACATTACTTCATGTTATTGATGTCGAGCATTCTAAGTCGAATTGTTTGGTTAACTTCTTGTTTAGATTTACTTTCTAAATCAGAATTTGGAGAGAAAATCGTGTCTCCACTTACTGATTGACTAAATTTCGTGTAGTTTACACTACGTTTATGAAGGAAGTCTGTGAGTTTCGTACCAATCACTTCATCATCAAACCATGTTGTCTCAGAAACGAGTGTTTCATCAACGTCGAATAATTTTTCGTAACCGACTGATACGAGTGAGTTGTTTAAACGTTGCTTAACAAACTCTTTTACAACATCACTTGACATAAACTCAAGTTCACCTTCACCTAAAATCCAGTCGATTACTTTTTCTTCAGACTCATAAGCTTCTTTACATGCTCTATAAATTGCTTCTTCCATTTCCTCGTCAAACCACTGAGGTTGTTCTTCACGAATTGTGTTCACAATATCGATACCAAACATACCGTGAATTTGTTCCTCTTTAGAAGTAGCTTCGATAACGTTTGATAATCCTTTAAACATATTTCTATGTTTGTTAAATGACATCATAATTAAGAACTGACTGAATAATGATACGTGTTCAGTAAATAATGAGAATAAAATCATCGATAATACATATTCTCTGTCATCTTCACTTCTTGCGTACTGAACCATACGTGTTAAGTAATCGACACGTTGTTTTAAGGCAGGAATGTCTTTAATTTTACTGAATTCATCGTTCAGTCCTAAAATTTCTAATAAGTGACTGTATGCATCCGCGTGACGCACTTCAGATTCACTAAAGCTCGCACCTACCGCACCAATTTCATATTTTGGCATACGGTGATAAAGGTCACCCCAGAACGTTTTAACTGCAACTTCAACTTGAGAAATCGCAAGCATCGAACGTGTTACTGCAGTTTTCTCATGTGGTAAAGCACCTTGCATATAGTCCTGAATGTCTGATGTATAGTTAAATTCAGTGTGAATCCAGTAAGAGTGTCGAATCGCATCGACATAAGAATATAAATCTGGATATTCAAACGGCTTCATTTCCGCTCTTCTTTCAAAAATGTCGCGCTTTCTCTTTTGCTTTTGACGATCTCTATAAATAATATATGCTCTTGCTGTATCTTTGTAATCACTCTTAAGTAAAACGTCTTCTACAACGTCTTGAATATACTCAACAGTAATGATATCTTCACTTTTCTCTAGCACTTCAACAACTTGATCTGTTAAATCATCAATCATATCAGCCATACCCGGCTCACCAGTTGCCTTATTCGCCTTAGACATCGCAACTGAAATCTTATTTCTATCGAAATTCACAATTTCGCCACTACGTTTTCTAATTTGTGTAATCAAAATTCCGACCTCATTTCTTTAAGTTTCGCTTATTAATTCTAACACTAATCGTAATTAAATCATACCTTATTTTAAAATTAAATTATATAAAAATACAACATATTGTGTTTATTTCTTTGAAAACCTTTTATTTAGCACAATATATAGAGCATCACGTTAAGGGTTAATAATTACTTATCATCAAAATAAAAAACCCTTACTTCATTGAATCACTCAATATCCGTAAGGATTTTCAGTCAGAATATCTAATATACACTAAAATCAAATTGCTGCATATGTTTAAAATATTCGTGTCGTTTATATTCATCTAGCATTAAGCTTTCTTTCAAAGAATACATCGATCTTTCTTTAAGTTCAGATTCTCTGTAAAAAGCTTCACGCTTTAAACTCATTTTATAAAACAACTTCATCGCGTTCGAATATTGGCGATCGAATTGATAATAACTGACTTCCACTAAAAACTCTTCTCCATTATAAAAGTAAACTTTTGTCGAACTTCCTTCTTTCTCATAATCTTTAATATGTCGAATGTTAAACCAAAGATTATATGCATTACGATCTGAAAACAGAGGGAAATAAATATAACTTCCGAAAAAATCAATCATAATTGGCGGCTTAGAAATAATATTTGTCATATCTTTAGTCATTGCTTTTCTATGTAAATAGTTAGAAGAAAACCTTAGACAATTCTCCTCCATTAACTTGTTAACAGATTTATTAATTTCATATTCCTCACCAGTAATTTCTTTCGCAACAGACGTTTTCGTATTAAAGTAACTATCGGAAATAATGTACATTGTGTTTTTGTTAATTGTATAATAGCTCTTCATATTTTACATCCTCCATTACTTGTTAACTTATTATACAACATTTATTTAATTTTAGATC
>DWXM01000039.1 GCA_019119225.1 Candidatus Nosocomiicoccus stercorigallinarum | reverse complement strand
TCATTTTCTCTTTGTTTAAAAAAGCTTTTAATTATATTGATAAGTCTTTTATTATGGTTTTCTTCTAGCTTAATTAATTCATTTTGAAGTTTTAAATCTTCTTCAAATTCTATCAATTTTTCTTGGATTTTTTCCTTTTTATTTTTAGTATCAATTATACTTTGTATTAATTCTTGCTCTTTTTCTTTTAATTTTTTCTCCTTATTAATAAATTTTTCTTTATTTATAATTGACCTTTCATAATTCTTATATACTTCATAAGCTTTTATTGATTTCCTTTTAAGTTCTTCAACCTTTTTTAAATCTTCATTAAATAAATTCGTTTGAATTTGCCATTCTTTTTTTAAGTTATTCCCCATTTCTTCATTCTTATTTTTTAACAGCTTAGAAAAATCTGTATTACCTTTATCATTCTTAATTAAGACATCTAATACTTTATTAATATTTTGTTGTTTTCCAAAAACACCGGAAAAAAGTCCCCATGATTCTTCGTTTATTAACTCACTTGCATAGCAAGAAAAATCTTCAAGTTCTTTAGCAAGTTTTGCATAGCCTTCTTCATGTTTGGGAAAAGCACTGTCACTTGAATCTCTTATAATCTCAGTTAATTGTGGTAACTCTTTCGATATGTTTTCAACAGCACCATTATTACTTGAAGTTACTACCATTTTAAATTTAGAAATATTTTCTTTTAAAATATACGTATAATTTTTATCGGTTTTATCTAGCTTAACTCTTTCAAAGGCATCTTTTGGTTCATCAAGCTTCACTAGTTCTTTACCTCTCTCCACTACTAAATGAGCAAACACATCTTTTAATAATGTCGTTTTTCCGGTTCCAGGAGGACCATTTACGGAAGTAATAGTTTCATCATTATTAACAATCTGGTTCACAGAAAGTTGTTGCATAAGAGATAAACGAAATTCTGATTTCGATGGCCAACGACCATCAGGTAACCTTGAGGGATGCAATAATTCTTCAATAACTTTTTTATTCTCATCTACTACTATTCGATCCTTATCATTAACACCTGCTATATAGTCCATGATCGCTTTATTTGGATTTTTTCGTGCAAGTTCAATTTCTCCAGTAAAAAAACTATTGAAATTTATATCAGTTTGTTGATTATGCTTTATGAAATCAACTCCAACATAATGGTCACTTAAACCACTTTTTATATTTGGCATCACACTAAAATATGACTTATAAGCTTGATCTATCTTATTCAACTTTCGTTCATCTAAACTATCTTCGCCAGAAATTTCTATAACTTTATGTTTAAATTTTTCAAATGAATCATTATAATGATCTTCAATATTAGACTTTAGATTATTTTCGAACTTATTTAGTCCAAACATAATTAGTGGAACATGTAATGATTCAATATCAAGAATTCCTCTTTCATTTACAGTGAATGTATATGAATAGCACTGTGACATGTTCGGATTATATATTTCAGATTTATTATTAAAAATACTTTTTAGCTTTTTATTGATTTCATTTAGCCTAAAATTATAACGGTAAAATTTAAACTGTAAACTTCCTTTATTCTTTTTTTCATCAGAAATTATATAATTGTGATGATTCCATATTTCGAAAAAATTCTCAAAATTTTTAAGTTTAACTTGTTGTTTCTGTGATTTAAAATATTTGGAATCTAACTTATCCCTATATGAATAATCAACTACACCTGGACTTAAAGCTTCAACCAACAACCATGCAGATAAAGTATTGTTAATTAAATTATTCATTATAATCACCTTTAATTATTAAATTCTATTTTAAAGAGAATTAAAAATATTCTTTTAAATAGTTTAACATTACTAAGACTAAAAAATTAAATCTATAACAGATATCTCTAAAAATACTTATTATTGTAAATAATAACTACACCCATTAAGCAGAATATAATATGATTTTTAATGAATATGTTATTTCTATGAAAAGAAAAAAAATTATTAATTAAACATTTGGTTATGTCTATAATTAATAAAGGTATTAAAATTATTTTAACTAAAAAAATTAGTGCGCTGACTGATGAAGAATTTAGCGAGTTATTAAAGGTTGATTTCTTTAATGCGATGCGTTTTCCGTTAAAAGAAACCCGTAAACAAGATAAGGACTTATTACCCACTGAAGAAGAAACGATTATCAATCACTTATCATTAGACGGTCTACATGGATGGGGCAACATGTACAACCAGCTCGTTGCTTCTATTAAAATTCCAGTGACTGAAGATGGTGAAACTAAATATTATTCAGCTGACCAATTTGAAAACAAAATGAATTCTGAAGAAGATCCATGCGCGTTATATCTTTGAACGTAATTTATATGACGAGCGTCAACAAGGAACACTAAATAGTAGTAGACTAAAAGAACTCATGACAGAAGCACAAAAAGAAGCATATCAGGATGCACTTCGTTCATATCACCCAATGTTCTCGGTAACAAAATTACATTTCCTTATTACGGGCGTACCATTCTATAACTTCCCGTACACATTCGGATACTTCTTTAGCTTAGGTATATATAACCGCTTCTTAGAAGACGATTCATTAAGTGAGAATGACTATATCTCTCTTCTAAGAGACACTGCGAGCATGACGACAGAAAATATTGCCAAAAAGCATTTAAACGTTGATCTACGTAAACCAGACTTCTGGCAAGAAGCACTCGATACAGTGTATAAAGACATCGAAGAATTCTTAGAACTGACAGAGTCATATGTATAAAAATAACTCTCTGGTAGCTGACTACCAGAGAGTTTTGAATTTAAATTTATTCTTCTGATACTTGAACGATTTGTTTACCGAAGTTTTCTCCAGTAAATAGTTTTCTAAATGCTGATGGTAAGCTTTCAAAGCCTTCATCAATTGAAACTTTTGTTTTAATTTTTCCTTCTGATACCCACTGTGCAAGTTCTTTACTACCTTCTTCAAAGTATTCTTCAAACTGTGCAACAACAAACCCTTGCATTAGTGCTTGATTTTTAATTAACGTACCTTGAATTCTAGGTCCAATATCTTCTGATTCATTATTGTATGTTGAAATTGCACCACATACTGGGACTCTAGCAAATCGGTTTAAGTGTTTAAATACTTCGTCAGATACTTCGCCGCCAACATTTTCAAAATAAACGTCAATACCATCTGGAACAGCCGCTTCAAGCTGCTCTTTAAAATCATCGTTTTTATAGTCGACTGCAGCATCGAATCCTAATTCATCTTTTAAATATGCTGTTTTCTTATCGCCACCTGCGATACCAACAACTCTCGCACCCTTAATTTTTGCAATTTGACCAACAACTGATCCTACCGCACCAGATGCTGCTGATACAACGACTGTTTCTCCTTCTTTTGGTTGACCAATTTTTAGAAGTCCCATATAAGCAGTCATTCCTGTCATACCTAATACACTTAAATATAAATGTAATGGTACTTCTTTTGATGCTACTTGTCTCACAACATCACCATTAACTGTATTTACTTTCTTCCAAGGTAAAATACCTGTCACATAATCTCCAACTTTAAAATCATCGTTTTTAGACTCAACGATTTTACCAACAATATGACCATGAATAGGTTGCTCAAGATCAAATGGAGGAACGTAGCTTTTCGTGTCATTCATTCTTCCTCTCATATATGGGTCTACAGAAATATAAATAGATTCAACTTGGACTTCTCCGTCTTCAGGTGCTTTAACATCGATTGTTTCGAATCTAAATACGTCATCTTGTGGGGCACCTTGTGGTCTTTTGGCAAGTACAATTTGCTCATTATTCATTATCTATTCCTCCAAATAATTATTAATTGCTTCTTGTAATTCTAAATCACCATTAACGATTTGAAATTCATGTCCTTGTAACTCTTTGTCTGTTAATACAGTAGCAAGTACTTCTGCGACATCTTCTCTCGTTATTGACGGATTTTCAACGTTTTTTAATTCTGAGCTAATATTAAAAAGTTTTGTTTCTCTTTCATCTAATAACGCACCAGGATGAACGATTGTATACTTTAAATCAGAACGTCTTAAATAATCATCTGCATAATGTTTTGCGATTGTATATGGTTTTAAGTCTGGCACTGAGTCAAATGCTTCTCTACGTGAATCATACGTTGAAACCATAACAAAATGTACATTATCTAAACGTTCGCTCGCTTTAATTGCTTTTACAGCACCATCTAAATCAACAATTATTGTCATATCATCACCAGTTTGTCCACCTGAACCAACACTGAAAAGAATTTGATTATAATCTTTAAATACTTCTTCTAATTCATCAATAGATTGTTTCTCGACATCAACATAAACTGCATCTACACCATTAGATTTTAATGATTCAATTTGACTTTCTTTTCTTACTCCAGCAGTAAATTCAACTTCACGTTCTTTTAATTTTCTAACAAGATGTTTACCAACGCCACCATTTGCTCCAATAACTAATGATTTCAAAATAATCTCTCCTCTATATTAATTTTTTGATATTATATTTAATACTTCTTTAGCTACAGCATGACCGGATTGAGGGTTTTGACCAGTTACAATACGCCCATCAGTTACTGCAAACTCACTCCAGTCTTCTTCTTTTTTAAATTGTGCACCGATATTCTTAAATTCATCTTCTAATAAATAAGGCATATAATCCGTTGTACCGTTACTTTCTTCTTCACTATTAGTAAAGCCTGTCACATTTTTACCTTTAACTATATAGTCTTCTTCTTTTTTAATGTTAAGTAATCCAACAGCACCATGGCACACCGAAGAAATTACACCATTATTATTGTAAATATCCAGTGCAATTTCATTTAACTGAGTGTTATCTTTTAAATCCCACACTGCGCCGTGACCGCCAGCAAAGTAAATTACTTCATATTCGTTTGAATTTACTTCATCTGGAGATAATGAGTTGCCAAACTTATTCATATACTCATGGTCTGTATAATATTTCCAGTCTTCACGAGACATCATTTCTGGTTGAATGCTTACAGGATCTAAAGGTATATACCCTCCATTTGGACTTACGAAATCCACATCATATCCTTCGTCATAAAAGTCTTTAGCAAAATGAGTCACTTCTGAGAACCAAGCACCTGTAGCTCTATTTAAACTTTCATATTTTGAGTGATTCGTTACGACAATTAAGGCTTTTTTCATTGCATTAACTCCTCTTTTCATGTTTATATATATACGTTAACAGTTAAACCTTAGTTTAAGTGAAGGGATATGCTCATATGGAAAATTATTATATAGAATATGTTGCGAATTATTGTGATATTTCTAAAAGTAGCTTGCGTTACTATGAGAAAAAAGAAATACTAAAAAATATTAAGCGTGATCATAATAATAAGAGAATATATTCAAAAGATGATATTGAAATGATAAAATTCATTCAATGTTTAAGTAATTTAAACATGCCATTAAAAGAAATTAAGAAAAATACAAATATGCTTTACGAAGATAAAATAGATATTCAAACAATTTTAAAAGCACATTTAAAATTTTTAAATGATCAAAGAAATCTTATCAACTCACATATAAAACTCATTGAAGAAGAATTAAATAAAGAAAGTCTTATATAAAAAAGAAGTCCGTGATACTAGTTTAATCACGGACTTCTTTCGTTAATTAATATTCTATATTTGGCATTTCGTTGACTTTATCTTGATATAACTTAAATGCTACTAATAACGCTGAAATAACGCTTAAAATAATCACTGTTTTTTTCATTAATACAACCTCTTTTTAAAATTAATTATAATAATTTAAATTTAAGTTTTCAGATGTTTCTCTACGAGTTTCTCTCATAAGTTTTTCGTCATTAATGAGTGATTTACCGTATGAAGGTGCTAATTTTTTAACTGCAGGTTCCCATAATTCACGATCTTCTTTAAAGTTTTTCTCTAATGCTTCAAGAACTACAGAGAATGATATTGAAGCACCTGGTGATTCTCCTAATACCGCAATGACAGAGTGATCATCAGAATTCACAACCTCTGTTCCGAACGCAACATATCCTTTACCATATTCGTCATCATCTTTAATGACCTGAACACGTTTACCAGCAGTATATAATTCCCAATCTTCATCTTTTGCATCAGGAATGAATGTTCTTAGATAGTTCATATAACCTTTTTTAGTCATAACCATTTGGTCAATTGAATATTTAATAAGTGGTATATTTTTAGCTGCTGATGATAATAATGTCGTAATGTTATAAGGTTTTACTGAGCCAAATAAGTCAAAGAACGATCCATATCTTAAGAATTTAGGGTCAATATTGGCATATGGTCCAAATAGTAACGTACTTTCACCATTAATATAACGTGTATCGAGGTGCGGTACGGTCATTGGTGGCTTACCTAAAGGTTCTTTACTGTAAACTTTGGCATTATGTTGTTTAATAATATCTTTATTTTTACACGCTAAGAATTGGCCAGTAATAGGGAAACCTCCAACATTTTTTCTCTGAGATATTCCACTTTTTTGAAGTAATGGAATAGAGTAACCCCCAGCACCGATAAATACTTTATCCGCTACTTTAGTAAATTTCTCTTTAGTCGCTCTATTTTTTACAATAACTTCCCATTTGCCATCTTCTCGTTGAGTTAAATCAATCACTTCATGATTATATTTTAATGAAACATTAGATTTTTGCTCTAAATATTTTGCCAGTTTACGAGTTAAAGCACCATAGTTCACGTCAGTACCTTCATCGATTTTACTTGCTGCCATTAGCTGACTAGACTTACGATCTCGCATCATTAATGGCATCCATTCTCTCATTGTTTCGATATCTTCAGTGTATTCGATGTTGTCAAACATAGGAATTGTTTTCAGTTTTTCATAACGTTTACGTAAAAATTCAACGTTAGTTGGACCCATTACAAAACTAATATGTGGTAATGGCTGAATAAATTCTTCAGGATTTGAAATATCACCATTTTTAACTAAATTACCCCAAAACTGTTTAGACAGTTCAAATTGCTCATTAATTTCTTCCGCTTTAGAAGCGTCAATAGATCCATCTTTTTGTTGAACTGTATAGTTTAACTCACACAAAGCAGCATGCCCTGTACCTGCATTATTTTTCTCATTTGAGCTTTCAATTCCAGCTTCATCTAATCGTTCATACATATCAATATTCCAGTTTGAACTCACTTTTGAAAGTACAGTTGCTACCGAAGTACCGATTACACCTGCGCCTATAACAACAATATCTTTATACTGGTCATCTGATTTAGTCATAATATATAATCCTTTCTTTTAATAAATCGAATAATATTTTAGTTATTCTTTAAACACTATGTTAAAGTTTTTTATTCAGTTTCTCTAATCTCTTTTCTTATTTTCTCATTATCCATTTCTGATTTGTTGAATGCCTCATTAGTCAGTGGAAGTTGTTGCTCAAATGTTTCAAAGTTTTGTATTTCAACTGTCCCGTCTAAAACTTCAAAATCTAATACATGTCCACCAACTTTTTCACTATCATCTACAAAATGATTATGAAATCCTCCAACACTGACGCCATGAAATAGTTCAGGTGTATAAAACCCAATTAACGTGCCTGTAATATTTTCTTCTTTAATCTCTACTTGTTCACGCGCGGATTCTATTAAGCGTTGATAGGGTTCTTCTTGAGCGTGAATCGTACGAATGTGCATCATTTTAAATGTACCAGTGATCTTCACAGCTGAAAATAAGTTTTTACTCACCATGTGAGATTTAACTTCTTTTAATACTGCATCAGATGTTTTATTTTCTACCTTAAAACTATTATCTGAAGAAAACTGAGTGACCATACCAAATGGCGTCATTTCATCACCATTTAATTCAATAAATCTCTTATCACCATTCATATGAAAAGCTTTACCATCTACAATTACAACTTCACCATCCGCACCTGAAAGCGTACCAAGTCCATAATTTCCTTTTTTAAGAATTTCGTTAATAGAAATTGTGCCTTCTAAAAAACCTTCCATTAACATTCCAAGGGTGCCATGTTGAAATAACGTTGAAGTCATTATAAAACCTTCCTTGTATTCAGTGTGTTATATATAATATTATCATTTATTTACGTTTCTTATAAATTTCCTTTACAAAATTTTCCTTATAATTTGTATAATCGATGATTCCCGTTGAAGACTTACTTACATATTTCTTCTTAATATCTAAATATTTTTCTCTATCTTCTTTGTTACTATTCAAATAATCTCTAAAAAAGATTAAATTATGCCACAAATCTTTTTTATATTCCACAAGATGAATAAAATGCGTTTTTACTTTATAAGACTCATCTAAAAACTTTGCAAGTACAATTTCATTAGGACGATTCACTTTTAACCTAAAAAACCCTGCTTTTTCTAATTCTTTAAACAAAGTTTTATCAACCTTTTTTAAATCATCTACTCCTATGACAATATCTATTATAGGCTTTGCTGACATACCGATTATTGATGTACTGCCAATGTGCTCAATTCTGTTTTCTGGAATATGAGTATGATTTAATATTAAATTTTTAGACCTTTCAAACTCACCTCTCCATTTTGGTGAATACTCAACTAATCTAACTTCATTATTTTTAAGCCCTAAATTCAAAAAATCACCTCAAAATTTTTAACATACATTTATCAATAAATACTCACAAATATTATTCTATCATCTCTAATAAATTTATATTCAAATTGTGAAAGCGATTTATATTAATCTTCATTTATTTTCTGTATGATAAAAGTAACGTTATTTTTTATTCAGAAAGGAAGGAATTTGATGAACTACAAAGAAAATTGGGATATGGAGAGTGTGTTTCCTGGTGGGAGTGAATCTTCTACTTTCAAAGAGCGTTTATTAGAAGTGCGTGATAGCATTACAGTTTTTTCTAACAAACTAGAGAACTGGGAACCTGGTGAAAACTCTAATGATTTTTCGCCATTAAAGAATCTCTTGCAGCAATACGAAAACATTTCAAATGCGCTTGGTGAAATGGGAAGTTTTACAACTGGATTAGTATCTGCAGATATTAACGATCAAAAAGCATTACAAAATTCAAATCAAGTTGCGGATTTACGTAAAGATTTCTCATCAGAGAATATTATTTTAAATAAGAAAATCAGTGCACTTACTGAGGAACAATTTAACAAATTGTTAGAGGACGACTTCTTTAAAGCAATGAGTTTCCCTTTAGAAGAAATACGAAAAAAAGAAAATGATTTATTGTCCACAGAGGAAGAAACAATCATCAACAATCTATCACTCGATGGTTTACATGGATGGGGGAATATGTATAACCAACTCGTTGCTTCTATTCAAATTCCATTAACTGAAGACAATGAAACTAAATATTATTCAGCAGGTCAATTTGAAAACAAGATGAATTCAGAAGAGAATCCTGAAAAACGTGAAGAACTTTTAAATATTTGGGAAGACACATGGGAGAAAAAAGCTGATCTATTTTCTACGACGTTAAACCATTTATCTGGATTCCGTTTAAATAACTATCAACTTCACAACTATAAAGATTATATGAAAGTACCACTAGACTACAACCGTATGGAAGAAGAAACACTCGATACGATGTGGGATACAATTACTAAAAATAAATCACCTTTAAAGAAATACTTCGATAGAAAAGCACAGCTTCTTGGTGTCGATCAGTTAGGTTGGCTTGATGTTACAGCAAGTGTTGACTTAGGAGATTATACAAGCAAAAAATATACGTATAATGAAGCAGCAGAATTTATTATCGATAATTTTAAATCATTCAGTCCAAAAATGGCAGAGATGTCACGTCGTGCGTTTGAAGAACAATGGATTGAAGCAGAAGATCGCCCTGGAAAACGTCCGGGTGGATACTGTTCAAACCTT
The DNA here is from genome assembly GCA_019119225.1 of Candidatus Nosocomiicoccus stercorigallinarum. Taxonomy (GTDB): domain Bacteria; phylum Bacillota; class Bacilli; order Staphylococcales; family Salinicoccaceae; genus Nosocomiicoccus; species Nosocomiicoccus stercorigallinarum. The sequence continues at coordinate 3,209 of DWXM01000039.1, read as the reverse complement.
CCAGAATCAAAACAGTCACGTATTTTTATGACGTTTGCTGGTAGTACAAGTAACGTCTCAACACTCGCACACGAACTCGGTCATGCGTTCCATAGTTATGTGATGCGTGATTTACCTGTTTTCAATCAACGCTACGCAATGAATGTTGCAGAAACAGCATCTACATTCGCAGAACTTGTCGTTTCAAATGCAACGATTGAAAATGCGGCTTCAGATGCAGAAAAAATTAATTTACTCGATGAAAAACTCTCAAGAAGTGTCGCATTTATGATGAATATCCATGCACGCTATATTTTTGAACGTAACTTATATGATGAACGTCAACAATCAACTGTAGACAGCAGTAGACTGAAAGAACTAATGGAAGAAGCACAAAAAGAAGCGTATCAAGATGCACTTCGTTCATATCATCCAATGTTTTGGGCAACAAAATTACATTTCCATATTACAGGTGTGCCATTCTATAACTTCCCGTACACATTTGGATACTTCTTTAGCTTAGGCATATACAACCGCTTCTTAGAAGATGAAAACCTAACTGAAGATGACTATATTGCGCTTCTACGCGATACTGCAAGCATGACAACAGAAGATCTCGCTAAGAAGCATTTAAATGTTGATTTGAGACAACAAGATTTCTGGCAAGACGCACTAGATACAGTGCATAAAGATATTGAAGAATTTTTAGAACTGACAGAATCATACGTTTAAGTTAAAAAGCCTTTATAAATATAAGTGACTTTTTTAGCTTCTTGATTGGGTTAGGTATACAATAACATTATGAACAATATTAATTTAGAGGAAGGATGTTTTACAATGGGAAAATTACAAGATAAAGTCGTCGTTATTACTGGTGGCGCACAAGGTATGGGAGAACTTCATGCCAAAAAAGCGATAGCTGAAGGCGCAAAAGTCGTGATAACTGATATTAATGATGAATTAGGCCAAAAAACAGCTAATTCTCTTGGAGATGATGTTTTATTTATCAAACATGATGTATCTAAAGAAGCAGATTGGAATCATGTCATTCAAGAAGTAATGAACAAATGGAATCGAATTGATGTATTGGTTAATAATGCTGGAATCACATACAATAAAACAATTGACCAAATATCATTAGAAGATTATATGAAGATTGTAAATATTAATCAAGTATCTGTATTTTTAGGCATAAAAACTGTATCTAAAATTATGAAAAGTCAAAAACAAGGATCAATCATCAATATTTCTTCAATAAATGGTCTTGTTGGTGGTGCAATTGGCTATACAGATACAAAATTTGCGGTCAGAGGTATGACAAAAGCTGCAGCTAAAGAATTATCTCCATTCAATATTAGAGTTAATTCAGTACATCCTGGTGTTATAAAAACAGCAATGTTAGAGCAAGAAGATGTTAAAGAAGCCGTTAAAGAATTCGAAAAAACAATTCCAATGCGTAGAGTGGCGCAGCCAGAAGAAGTATCTAACCTTGTATGTTTCTTAGCGTCTGACGATGCTTCTTATTCTACAGGATCAGAATTTGTTATAGATGGTGGTATTACGGCACTATAAATGATAAATCAATTAAAATATAAGTAGTGCTCTTGAATAAATTTTAGGCGAAGTGCTGAGGAGCACTTCGCCTTCATTTAAATCCTCCTTTATCAATCCATAATTATATTTAGTAGCCAATTAGTTCTTAATATTTACCATATCTTACCATAATTCTACATCTTTTCTGATATCACATATATAAAATTAAATAAAGTAAATATTGATCTCTATTAGCGATGTATAAATTCTAAAAAACCGCATCACTTATGATAGCTCTCTGCTTATCATTTCAACTAGCGGTTTTATATCTATGTGTCTATTAATTTAGACGCTATTTAAATCTATTAAGTATTTTTTCCCACTCATCTTGCGCAGCTTCATCTTCAGAAATTTTAAATTCTACAGTAGGAGTTAAATCTCCTACGGTTCCATCGTCATCATATTCACCAAATCCTGTCGATGAGCCCATATTTTCCTTTTTAGCAATTAGTTCATAAACTGTGCCGTTATCTGCTAGCATATACTTATGAATGTGAGTATCAGGTACTGCTAATCTATGATATCCTTCCGCAATGCCTGGGAAAGGAGCATTTTCATCTTCACCATAGTCACCACTTAAAGGTGTATAAAATGCAACACCTCCCACAGCATGTATATCAAAATAATCAAACCCAGGGTTGTTTAAATCTTGAACTTGAACTTCGCCATCAGAAGTCAAGGCATACCAATCTCCGCTACCTGCAGCTCCATGTTGAAAATACATCTTTGTTACTGCTAAATTTCCAATTTTTGCTCGTTCGATAGCCCATTCATAAAAAAGTTGTGTCATTTCTCTTTTCTCATCGTCAGTAAATTCTGACACAGACACTTGATTTTCGTCTTGTTCTTCTATATTTTTCATTGGCTTTTCCGACTCAACTTCTCCATACTCTATATCAGTTTTTTCATCTTTTTTACGTGTCTCTTCAGAGAAGCTATTTTCCTCATTTAAAGTATCTTGAGTTGATTTTTGAGGAACACATGCACTTAATAATATAATAGAAATAACCATTAAAAATTTTCTCATTTATAATTGCACCTATTCTTTGATATATTCCACTATTACTTAAAATCTACTTCCAAACCTCTATGTATCATCGCATGACAATTTGGACAAACCGGTCTTAAATCTTTAACTGGATCTATTTTATATTCTTTACCTATCTCTGATAAGGGAACAATGTGATGTACATGAATAAATTCTTTTCCAATCTCACCATATTCTTTTTCAAAATTTAGATCGCATACCATACAATTGTATCCATAATAACTTATGCATTCCTGACGTGCTTTAGAGTTTCTCTCATATCTGTTTATAGTAACTTTTTCTTTGACTCCTTCATACAATGAGTCATTTTGTATAACCTCAGGGTAAAGCACAGAATTGTTTTCTAATTCTAGAAGGTAAGTTCTAAGTGTTTCTGATAATCGTTGTGGTCCTTGAGGAGCCGTTTTCAAACCATTTTCCATTAAGTTTTTCAAATGTCTTTCGTCAGATGCGAACTCTTCAATCAGTTTTATTTCCATAAATCGACCTTGTAATGCTTCTTCATACTTAGTTCTGTCTTTCCAAAATTGAGAGTCATCTACAATGTCATTCCTTGTCTTATCTATTTCTACGACTTGTGTTTTATACT
>DWXM01000038.1 GCA_019119225.1 Candidatus Nosocomiicoccus stercorigallinarum | reverse complement strand
ATATCTTCTAAAAAAACATCAATATCAAAACTCTTTTCTTTAAGTTCAATATGACTAAATATTTTTAATGTCGGTCCAGTAATAAAAAGAATCATGACTAATATAAATAAACTAAGTAATAACTCAATGTACGTAAACCCATCATTTTGTTTTAATGCACATATTTGTTTTAATTTCACAAATTTTGTCTCCAGTAATCGTATAATTTTTACTACTTAATATCTCTTCTATAGATTTATTTGACTTTGTTTCAATATATAATTCTCGAACAAAAGATAGATGATCATCTGTACTATGATCTAATTTATTTAAATATAAAATTGTCGGAATTAAAAATGTTAGAATGATTAACATAATTTTTAAAGTAATCAAGCTATCTATCAATAAGAACCCATCATCTTTCAATACGATATCTCCCCTTTTGTATTTGAAATATGATTTTTACAATTTCTCCATTACAATTTAATGTAATAGTTCCGAATTTAGATGTATTTCCACTCGAGTAATATATGACTTCATTAAGTCCACCTTCATATATAAAGCAGTATGATAGGTTATATGCTTTTTTATAATTGCTTTTATAATCCATTAATACAATCTTATTTTGTATATGATTAATTTCGACATATTGAGCGTTACCAAATCGCTTTGCTCGTATTTGGGCATTTTGAAATAGATATTCAATATTTTTAATCTCATCCTCTGTATTACCATTATTAAATTTAGGGATATAAGTAACAGTAGATAATAAAATGATACTTACAATAAATAATGTAAGTATCATTTCAATCATCGTAAAACCGTCATTCTTTTGTAGCTTGTCCATTTACAATCTTAATTCCTGTACCGTTAGAACATGAAATTTGTTTATCTGTGAGATAGTTAGGTACGAGTTGGCTAATATTTGTTGGTGGTTGTCCTTCGTTTAATGTATAGGCTTCAATTTGGCTTTGTACCATTTTCACTTGGGCTTCACAGCCGGTATTTTGTACATTTTTAGATTGAGCAGCTATATTTGGGATAATTAATATAATGAGTACTGATATAACGAGTAGTACGAGTAACATCTCAATTAAAGTAAACCCCTCTGATTTTTTACTTTTTTGTATAATCTTTTTAATATTCAACTTCATAATCTTCCTCCTAATTTAAATCTGACATCATTTGAAATACAGGTAATACAATCACGAGATATAAACAGATCACTAAAAATCCAAGTATTATAAATATGATTGGCTGTATACGCCTTGTTAGTCTTTCTAATTTAAATATAATTCCTTCTAATACGTATTCACTATATAAACTTAACTCTTTACCTACATTAGAGTTATATTCACCGTGCTTTATAAAGGGAATAATTCTATGATCAAGTAATTGTATTTCTTTCACTGCGTCACTCATAGATTCTCCAGCTAAAAGTAACCGCTCGATTTCACTTCCTAGAAATTGTAGTTCTAAATCTAATTCTTGATTCTTTAATATGTTAATAATTTCTTTAGACTCTATTCCATTACTAAACATAAATCCAAGCTCTCTAGAAAATTTATATGTTACAAAGTATTTATAATACGTTTTGATTATAGGAATACGTAACAAATTCGCTTTCTTATATCTGATGTTTCTTGATGATAATAAGATAAATAAATATATCGTAAATAATAGTGAGATAATGAAAATAATAAGGACAAACTTAGGTAAAAAGTTTAATAGTCCTGTTAACAAATTCATCAGTCTACTTTTATTCGTACCAACAGATTCGTACAAAATATTAAACTGAGGGATGACTGTGTAATTTAGAGCAATTAATATGATAATAAATAGAGTGATTAGAATTAACGGATATTGTAAAGCTTTAACTAAGTTTTTAATTGTCTTTCTTTTTTTCGTTATATAGGTGTGGCATTCTTCTAATATTTTAATAACGTCTCCATGTATATGTGAGAACTTAATCTGAGCAATAATTGAAGAATGATATCCAAGGAACATCAATACTTCTTCTAAGTCACTACCTGTTTCAATTAAATTAGTTAACGCTTCTTTATCTTTTTTATTTAACACCTCATATTGTTCGACTAAAAACTTTAACGCATCCTTTTGAGTGAAGCCATTATCGAGTAAATGTGCGAGTTTCTTTAAAAAATCAGCATCATAATTTTTTAATTTATTCGTAGAAATGTTTATAAGTTTCATACGTCTCTACCTTTATTAAATTTTCTTTATACAATTCCTCTAACGTATGAAGAATTGTTTTGTAATTCACGTCTTCGTTGTTCAAAATTCTTCTAATATCTTCTTTTGTTAAATACTCGTAAATAATGAAAGAGTTTGATCCGTCGTGAATAATTCTTTGATTAATAATTACTCGTATAGATTCAATCAATTCCTCTTTATAAATGCCGTATTCTTTTAGTCTTAATAAAGTACTGTGTGCACTATTACTATGAAACGTTGAATACACTAAGTGACCAGATAGACTTGCTTTTACTAATTCTTCTGCGATTTTTTTATCCCTAATTTCACCAAACATAATGACATCCGGATCACATCTCATAACTCCTCTTAAAATCGGTTCGTAATCTATTCTTGCCTTTTCGTTAATTTCGACTTGTACTATATTTTCTAAATCAAACTCTACTGGGTCTTCAATAGTTATTATCTGCCGATCACCTATAGTACTAATATCACCAAGTAACCTAAACATAACTGTTGACTTTCCTGATCCTGTTGGACCAGTAAATAATATAAGTCCATCATTTTTGTTACATAGTTCCTTTAAATCTTCATAATCATTCTCCCTTCTAAATAGATTTTTAGAAGGGATATTCTTTACGCTATTTAATAAGCGAATAACGATAATCTCATTCATGAGTGATGTTGGAAGGGTCGATATTCTTAAATTCACACTTTCTTCACCAACAAACAGTTCTATACGACCACTTTGAGAGATGCGATGTTCATTTGTGTCTAAATCTGAAATAAACTTTAAATAATTAATAAACTGTCGATAATTTTTCTCAGAAAGTGAACTGTGCATTCTCATCTTTCCAAATTGTCTGACTCTAATGATTCCGTGATTTTTCTCTAAAGTAATATGTATATCTGTGTATTCATTACATATACTTTCCTCTAATAATTTCAATAATAATTCTTCCATTTTCTCCCTCCTAACTATATATGCTAAAAATTGTCGCTTTTGATTTTTTTATTTTAAAAAGTATTTTAGGAGTTTTACAATTCACTATTTAGTATTTACTTATGTAGAAGAGTTGATTATAATTAAATTAATAGATTATGGTTTGGTGGGAGGATTACGATGGATAAAGTATTTAAAACGCTCGGTTTTTGGACAGCGATCTTTGCAATTTTATTCTATGTCGGTGATATGACTGAAATGGCGTTTTTCTTCATCGGTCAAACTGGTTTCTTTATATTACTTGGATATATGAAACTGACTGAAAGAATGTATATGTATGTATTCGCAGCTTACCTAATGCTATTCTTTGTTGGATTTACTTATTATTCAACTTTCCTTATGGAACCAGCATTTGGTAACCAGTAAAAAAATAAAAGAGAGTTCAGACCATTGTCTGAACTCTCTTTTTCTTTACCATATTATATTTGGGTTTTCATATTTTTCTTCGAGCAGCGTTGTCGGTAAACCATGACCCGGATACACTTCATACTCTAAATTTAAACTAAATAACTTTTCTTTAATCGAAAGCATTACTGTCTTTGTATCACCACGGTATAAGTCCGTACGACCGACCCCTTTATTAAATAATACATCTCCAGATATTATAAAACCATCGTTATCAAATATATAACTCAAACTTCCTGGAGAGTGACCAGGTGTGTGAAGAACGTTTAATTTAAAATCACCGACGACTAACTCCCCTTCATCGATATAAATTCTTTCCACGTCAGCAGTCACTTCTTCTATAAAACGAATCGAGCCATTTTTACTAGGTTCAAGTAACCAGTCACTTTCCTCTTCATTCATATATACTGGTAACTTAAAGTGGTTACACACCTCTTCTAAAGCACCGATATGATCATAATGTGCATGTGTAAGTAATATTCCTTCGACTGTTAATCCGTAATCTTTAACAGTCTCAATAATATCTTGACTATTTGCTGCTGGGTCAAAAAGTAATGCATTTTTATAATCGTCATAGACGATATAACAATTCGTATTTAATGCACCTAACGGTAATGTAATGATTTCCATATTGTCACCTCAAAATTATCTAGACATTTAGTTGTATCAATTATACAATAGAGTTAACGTAATGTTAAAAGTATTGGGGGATTGTACATGCCTTTCATTGACACAGGCGAACTGTTTAAAATCGGCGGGACATCAATTCACATTGGTGTAAATACAATGTCGTTATTAATGTTGCTAATTGCGATTTTAAGTGTTTATGCTCTAATCAATGCGGTTAGATCTAAAAACATCCTAGGTATTATTTTTAGTGTTGGCGCAATTGCTACATTTGGGTTCTTTTCACTAGCAACAATATTTACATTTGGTTATCCAGACCTATAAAAAACCGCGAAATTTCGCGGTTTTTTTTATTATCTATATTCTAAATCTTCGAGTATAACAGCAAGTTCTTCATCTTTAACTTTTTTTACATTAATATCTTTTACTAATTCTTTCATACCTTCATAATCTTGGTTTTTTCTTAGTCGATATAAACGTTCTTTAAGCGCGAGTTCGTTTTCTGGATCTAGTTCAAAGGCATAACTTAAATTCGCCTCAGCTCTATCTTTATCTCCAGCTGCTTCATATAACTTACCAAGTACATAATAACTCGTACTCGTTTCATTATTATATTTAAACGTCTCATTTACTTTACTCAACGCCTGGTCGTAATCTTTCTCATAATAAAATCTAAGCGCTTGTTCATCATAAGGTTGAAGTGATGAATGTTGGCTTTGTATTATCCAAGATACTATTGGAAATACAATCGCTAAAATGGACGTAGCGAGTAGCAATTTTTTATTCACTTTTTTAAAGTTATAAATAATTCCTAAAATGACACCATAAACTGCTCCACCGAGGTGTGCGTAATGGTTAACGTTACTAAAGAAATTAGAAAGAACTCCAATAACTACAAATATAGCAACGACCTGAAAAATGAGTTTCTTTTGTACTTTTTTCTGAACAAGTAAGTGTACAAGTAAAATGCCCATTAAACCATACGCCGCACCACTCGCACCAAGTGAGAGTGAATCAGTAATGAACACGAGAGAAATAATGTTGGCAACTATAGCTGTAATTAAATAAGATAACAACATTTTAATCGATCCATAAATTGATTCAACGAATTTACCTAATACGTAGATTGCAGCAACGTTAAATAAAAAATGGTCGACATTTGCATGTAAAAATGCACTTGAAATCAGTCGATAAAATTCTCCGTCTTGATTAACACCAAAATGTGTTAACCCTAAATCATTTGTTAAATGAACGGAGTCCTTAATATGAATATAAAATAAATTCATTAAAAAGATTAACGTATTAATCATTAATAATATCGAAGTCATTGGTGTAAATTTAATTAAATATGTTTCTAACGGGTTGCTTGATAACACCCTTTTTTTATACCAATCTTTAGACTTTGGTTTTTTATATTTAGTATCTATTTTATAGAAAGGATTAAAAATAATCTTTCCAATATTTGCAACACCAATATGTGATACTTTTAATTCATTCGATGAAAATTGACGCTTAAATTCGTGACTACCAATATAATTCACATATATTTTGCTAATTTCAAAATTAACCGCGCGATCTAAATTACTTTTGTTATAAAATAAATTCTCTGTCGTCGTTTCAATCTCACTATCTGAAATCTCTTTGTCGGCTAAAATCATTATTGATTTACTTTTACTATTTTTAAGCCAAATCGTATCCGTCATACTGTCATATGTAGAAAACACATATTTTGTATAACGAATAATTTCATAGGCTGCTTGCCATTTATTAATCATTCAATCTATTCTCTTTTGCATTAATTGTTTTTGTTGGTGTAATTAACAAATCGACTGGCATGTCATGTGATTCAACGATTACTTCACCAAATTGTTCATCGAATAATGCAGATATTTTTAATCCATTAAAGTCTTTTAAAAATCTATCATAAAAACCGCCACCGTATCCTGTGCGATATCCTTTTTCATTAAAAATAACACCAGGGACAATTAATAATTCTGGTGAGTTATTTAATTCATTTGTATCATCTGGAATTAAAATACCTTTATCATCTGTTAATAAATCTTCACGTTCTTTGACTTCGTAAAAATTCATTCCTTTAGTGACGTAGTCACTTTTTGGTGCATATAATTTAACTCCGTTTTCTTTTAATCGTTCAATAATTGGCCAAGTATCTATTTCATGTGGCATAGATAATACAAGTCCTACAGAGTTAATACCATTTTCTTCTATGAAATTTAAAAGTTTTTGATGTATTTTTTGTTCTTTTTCTAATTTTTCTTCTTTACTAAATGACTGTAGTATTTTAATCATTTTCTTTCTTAACTGTTTTTTATTCAAAATAATCATCCCTATCATTCAATCGCATAATAAAATATTATCATAATTTTTACAAAATAAAAAACCACTTAAATAAGTGGTTATTGATACTGCTGGCCTGTGAGATAAAAGAACTGATGTTCACCGATGTTTTCTATATGATCTCCAATTCTCTCGATAAATTTTGTAATGAGTGATACTTGACTCATAAGCACTCTATCATCGATTTCATAGATAGAACTCGATGTAATTTCAAGGTAAATTGCATCGACATCTTCGTCACGTGTCATAATTTCTCTCACGAGTGTTAAATCTTTAGTTTTCATAGCAGAAGTGACGTCAATAAGCATAAGCTCACATAGTTTTAACATAGTAACTAACTTATTTTTAATTTCCTGATGTTTAATATCGTGTTTCGCTAAAATATTTGCGACATTTACAACATTATCAGAAATTCGTTCTAAATCTTCAGCGATTTTAATATAGGAAATAAGCATTCTTAAATCAGATGCAACAGGTGCCTCTAACGTAATAATCGATACAATTTTTTCATTGATTAATATTTCTAAATCGTTAATATGAACATCTTCTATCGCTAAATCTTTTAACGCTTTTTCATCTCTTTTTTCTACTTGTTGAATAAGTTGACCAATTCTCACTTCAACTTCATGTGACATTTTAAAAACTGTAGAAGTTAGATCTTCTAAATGATTTAAAAATTGTTTTCTTTGTTTCATTAGCCAAACCTACCTGTCACGTAATCTTCTGTACGTTTGTCTCGTGGATTTTCAAAAATTACTTTTGTATCATCATATTCTATGACTGATCCATTATAGAAAAATGCGGTTTTATCAGACACACGTGCCGCTTGTTGCATATTGTGTGTCACAATAATAATTGAATACTTTTCTTTTAGTTCTTGCATTAAGTCTTCAATTTTAATTGTAGAAATCGGGTCTAACGCACTTGTTGGTTCGTCCATTAAAATAATGTCTGGTTCAATTGCAAGTGTACGAGCAATACATAAGCGTTGTTGCTGACCTCCAGATAAACCATATGCATTATCTTTTAAACGATCTTTAACTTCATCCCAAATCGCTGCTTGTTTTAAGCTTTTTTCAACAATTTGATCGAGCGTTTTTTTATCTTTAATACCATGAATTTTTGGTCCATACGCTACATTTTCATAAATTGATTTTGGAAATGGATTTGGTTTTTGAAATACCATTCCTACTTTAGTACGTAATAATTCTAGAGATTGTTTTTTATTTAGAATATCAGTGTCTCTATATAAAATTTCTCCTTCGATACGTACATTTGGAACAAGTTCGACCATACGGTTTAATGCCTTTATAAATGTTGACTTACCACAACCTGATGGTCCGATAATTGCACTAATTTCTTTTTCATGAAAGTCTAGATTTACATCTTTAAGTGCATGATTATCCCCGTACCATAGATTTAAGTTTTTTGTAGAGAATACTGTTTGATGTGTCTCTTTCTTATTTAAAGGTTGAATCGTTTCACTTTCTATTGATTCACCTTGTTCTTTTAATATTACTGTCATTATTTTCACCTAAAATCTCTTTGAATATTTATTTCTAATTAATACCGCAACTAAGTTCATCATTAATAGTATTGCGAGTAGTACGATAATTCCTGCTGCAGTTAATGCTACAAATCCTTCTTGTGGCATTTTTACCCAGTTGTAAATTTGCATTGGAAGTGCTTGGAATGAATCAAATACACTATCTGGTGTTGTAAGTAATGCAACTGGAATACCAATCACAACTAATGGAGCTGTCTCCCCAATAGCACGTGAAATAGCAAGTATAATTCCCGTTATAATTCCTGGAATAGCTGCAGGTAATACAATTCTATAAATCGTTTGCCATTTAGATGCACCGAGGCCAATTGAGCCTTCACGAATAGAGTGTGGAACACTTCTAAGTGCTTCTTTACTAGAAACGATAATGACTGGCATGATCATTAAAGATAACGTTAAACTTGCAGCGAGTACTGAGTTTCCAAGGCCAAACTGTCTAACAAAAATTGTTAAACCGAGTAATCCAAATACAACTGATGGTACTCCCGCTAAGTTCGCGATATTAACTTCAATGAAACGTGTAATTTTATTTTTAGGCGCATACTCTTCTAAATATAAAGCTGTTCCGACTGATAAAAATATTGCAATCGGAGTTGTTAGTGCCATTAACCAAATTGTTCCAATTAATGCACCTTTAATTCCTGCACGCTCAGGACGACTCGAGCTAAAATTCGTAAAGAATTCTATACTTAAAGCACCAAGTCCATCTTTTAAGACTGATCCAATTAAAATTACGAGTGCGACTATACCGACAAGTGTCGATAATAAGAATACTAATCTCATCACACTATCAAGTAGCGCACGCTTAGAATTTCTTTTTTCGAGCATTACTTCGCTGACCGCCATTAGTATTCCTCCTTAAATCGCTTCGTAATCCAAACTGATAACATGTTCATTATTAATGTGAGTACAAATAATGTAATACCAACTGCATATAGACTGTAGTACACATCTGATCCAAATGCTGCATCACCTGAAGTTACTTGGACAATAAATCCTGTCATCGTTTGTAATGATTCAAATAAATTAAAACTACTATTTGGTGTAGAACCTGCCGCAATAGATACAATCATCGTTTCACCGATTGCACGTGACGTGGCAAGTACAATAGAAGCAACAATTCCAGACAATGCTGCCGGTAATACAACTTTAAACACCGTTTCTAGTTGTGTTGCACCGAGCCCGTATGATCCTTCACGAATTGTATTTGGTACATTAGCCATCGCGTCATCTGTTAAGCTCGTAATCATCGGTAAAATCATTAATCCAACGACTAAACCTGGACTAATCGCGTTAAAATGACCAAGTGATGGTAAAATTGCTTGTAAAGTCGGTGTTACAAACGTGATCGCGAATGCACCATATACAACTGTTGGTATACCTGCAAGTACTTCAAGTGTTGGTTTTAATACTTTTCTAACAGAACTTGGTGCATATTCACTTAAATAGATTGCTGCAAAGACACCAGTTGGTACTGCAAAAATTGTTGCAATTAATACAATTTTAAATGTCCCAAGTATAAGTGGAAAAATTCCAAATGTTGGATCGCTACTAAATGCGTTCCATGTATCACTCGTAAAAAATTCGATTAGAGACACTCGACTAAAGAAATGAATTGTCTCTGATATTAGCGTATATAAAATACCAATTGTCGTTAATACTGAAACAATAGTAATAGAAAACAGTACGATAGGTACTGCTTTCTCAAAAGTTTTTGAACGCTTTTTACGTTCTATTTGCTGTTGTATGTTTAACTCTTTCATTTAATCCCTACTTCAACTAGTTCTCACTAATTTCATTGAATTTGTCTTTTTGTTCTTGAAGTTTATCACCATCTAAAGCTACATATCCTGCATCTTCTGCTGCTGCTGTAGCATTGTCTAATGTAAATTCAATAAATTGTTTTAAATCATCATTTTCTTTCACTTTTTCGTCAGCAACATATACGAATAATGCTCTAGATAATGGATAGTTGTAGTTTTTAACATTTTCTTCTGTTGGTTCTACCGCTTCACTACTATCTTCACCTTGAATTGCTAATGCCTTTAATGAATCTTTGTTATTTAAGTAGAAGTTATAACCAAAAAATCCAATCGCATTTTTATCTGATGTTACTGCGTTAACCACTTGGTTTGTATCTTGAATGAGTTCACCTGAAATATCTTCATCATCCATCACTTCTTCTTTGAAGAAATCGTGTGTACCGTGTGATTGGTCTGGACCGTATACTGCAATTTTTTCATCTGGGAAATCGCTACGTACATCTGACCAGTTTGTTGCTTCGCCAGAGTAAATTTTATATAATTCTTCGAAAGTTAAATCTTCTACAAAATCGTTATCTTTATTAACAGCGACTGTTAAACCATCAATCGCAACTTCTAATTCAGTATACTCAATACCTGCTTCATCTAACTTTTCTTTTTCTTCATCTTTAATTGGACGAGATGCGTTTTGGAAATCAGTTTCTCCAGAAATGAAACGATCAAAACCTGCACCTGTTCCTGACACTCCAATTTCAGCTGCGTTGCCGTATTCAGCATTGTAGTCCTCATTAATAATTTCTAAAATTGGGAACACTGTACTTGAACCGTCACCAATCACTGCTTCTTGTGAAGTTGATGCTTGATCATCTTTTACTTCTGTTGAATCTTCATTTGCCGCACTTGTATCGTCTTCATCATTATTACAAGCAGCAAGTGTTCCTCCTAAAACTAACATCATAGCTAAACTTAAACTTTTCTTTTTCATTTGGCTTCCTCCAAAAACATTTGTTTGATTTACATCTTTATAATACAAAGGCTTTTTAAAGATAAAATAAAATGAATGTAAAAAAGATGTAAAAAAAGAAACTACTGAAATTCAGTAGTTTCTAACTATCGTAAGTACCCGCTTTAATTCTTGGGTAGAATTCATTTAAGTCATACTTATGATAACCTTTCTTTGGTGCACCGTATTCAAGTTCATAATATTTTTGGATAACATCTCTACCCATATATTGAGCAGGGAAGAATGGAATTGTCATCGGTGTCGTTGGCCAAATAATTGAAAATGCCATATCTGGGTTATCATAAGGCGCATAACCAATATATGTCTGATTTAAAACTGGTACACCTTCACGAAATGCTTCGGCTGTTCCTGTTTTTCCGGCAGCTTTTGGTTCTAGCTTATGGTATGCATCCCATCCTGTTCCGTATCTATTTGTCGATTCGTCATGTGTATTAAATACGTCGTAAAGTCCAGCATATATTTGATTCTTTTCTTCATCTGTCATCATAACTGTATTTAAAACATTCGCATTAAATGTTCTTAATACTTTACCTGGCGCATTTGGATTATGTTCTCGAATTTCTTTAGCTAAATGTGTTTCAATTCGGCTTCCACCATTTGCAACAGTTGAAATATATTGAGAGAGTTGCATAGCTGAATACGTATCATACTGACCAATCGCAAGGTCAATATAGTTACCTGCATTATTCGTTAATGGTGGTGATATTCCTGTGTCTTCATTTGGTAAATCAATACCTGTAGATACTCCGAGACCAAACTGGTTTAAACCATTTCTTAATTTATGTGCATCTTGAGAAATGTCACTTGGTAGCGGCATATTATTCTGATATTCTAGCCCTAATAAACGAAGTGCTGTTTTAATCATATAAACGTTTGACGAAACCATTAACGCTTCTTGGTCATCAATATTGTAGTGGTTTTTACGGTTAAAGAATGATGATTTATTCGTTCCATCTGCAAATTGAAGTGGTTCATCCACGATAAATTCTCCTGGACTAAGAACATCATTTTGATAACCAGTCGTCACCGTAGCAACTTTCACTGATGATCCTGGTACATAAGTTACAGCAAAAGTTCCGTAGTCAAAGTCTTCAATTTCACCGTCTTCATTAATATGCTTTCCGACCATAGCTAAAACGTCTCCATTATATGGGTCTTGGACAACTAAGTTTACAGTATCTAAAAATTCTGGTCGAATATCCCACTCAATATCACCATAAGCATCTGCACGTTCTTTAGCCTGAATTGCTAAATTATGCATTTCTTTTAAGTGATATTCTGCTAACTCTTCTAATTCTTGTTGAAGTTCGATATCAATTGTTAAGTATAAATCGTTACCAGGTTTACCTTCTTTAACTACTTCCTGGTTAATAATTCGACCAGCACGGTCAGTTGAGTATTTCACTTCTTCTTTTTCACCACGTAAAATATCCTCATACTGAAATTCTAAGTACGACTTACCGACGCGGTCATTTTGAGAGTATCCAAGTGATTTGTAGTACTCTGACAATTCTTTAGGTAAACCTTCTTCTGGTGAACTGATATCACCAAAAATCGTACGTAACGTTGAACCATACGGGTATTCTCTTTTCCAGTCCATGCCTGTAGTTATACCTTCTAAATCATCTAAATCTTCGTTAATACTCGCAAACTCTTTTTCTGTAACGTCACTACCTTTAATAGTGACTGGATTTAATTCACTCGCGACAATCATTTTTGTATAAATTGAAATGATGTTTTTATCCTCATCTGTAAGTAAATTATCCAGGTAGTCATCAGAGATTTGATTATATGCTTCTTCGTTAAAATCATCTTTAGAGATGTTACCATCTTGTAACAACTTTGCTTCATTTGGCATTTCTTTAAGTAAATCATCAAAATACTTATTTAATGCGTAATCTTGCTTATCCCTTAATGAAATTTTTTCATCATCCATCTTAAGATACTCTGATAACTTTTCAGCAATCTCCATAATTTCACCATTAGACATATTACGGTGTCTTGTAAAAAATATTGCACGTTCAGACTTATTTTGAACGAGTACATTTCCATTTCGATCGTAAATCTCTCCACGTGGTACATTTTGGTTGATTTTTACATATTGTGCGTTTTCAACGCGTTCATGAAAAGAATCACCCTGAACAACTTGTAAATATCCTAAACGAACAATTAATATTAAAAAAGAAATAAAAACTATAAAAATTAATGTATTTGCTCTAGATTTAAATAGCTGGTACTTTATCGCTTCAGAACTTTTTTTCTTAACTCGTCTCACAAGCTTCAACCTAACTTTCTTTCGATAAAATTCAACCACTATTTTAACATATATTTAATACCAACATAATAAAATACTGTGATTGAAATAGATGTCCTATACAAAAAGTACTTTTATAATTAGACTAGTTTTAAGATAGTATGTTCATGAATTATATTTTATATGAGTAATCATGGTAAGTATTATATATTATTTAATAATCTAACTTATATTCTATAAATTTGTTTTCGACATATTCCACTCGACATTTAGTGACTTAAAGTATAATTTTTAATTCTTTTTTCCAATATCTCGGTATAATAATTTCCAATAAATTATTAAAAACGATTTCGCTGATACTATATAAATATCAATCGCAACATGAAAAATAAAAGTGAGTGAAAATGAACGACTTTTTGATTACGAAAGAAGAAAAGGAGTTACCAGTAACTAAAGAATTGAACTCAGTCGTAGAAGCTCTGCATTATTAAAATTCTGTTCAATTCAATGAAGTTTTACAATATCGGTTTATAATCCGGAATAGATGGGAATTTAATCAATGTAAGTAATTCTATAGGAGGGATTTACAATGGCACATGAACAACACCAACAATTGATTCAGACGTTACATGAATGTATAGAAGCCTGTAACCATTGCTACGATGCCTGTTTGAAAGAAGAAGATGTAAATATGATGACAGAATGCATCAGATTGGATCGCGAATGTGCAGATATCTGTGCTTTTCTAGAACAAGCATTAATGAGAGGTACTCCATTTGCTTCTGATTTAGCAACAGTATGCGCCAAAATCTGCGAAGCTTGCGGAATTGAATGTCAGAAACATGACCACAAACACTGTCAGAGATGTGCAGAAGCGTGCTTTAAATGTGCAGAAGTTTGTAAGGAAATTGCTTAAAAAACTTATATAGAAAAAAACGCCATGTCAAATAATAATTTTGGTATGGCGTCTCTTATTAATCGAATGGGGTCATCAGTCTATCATTCTAATATTGAAAGTGTTTTTTAATTTTTAGTCCATTTATAACCAACGCCCCACACCGTGTGAAAATAATCATCGATAGGAAAGCCAACGTCCCGAATTTTTTTCCTCATATTTCTAACATGGGAATCCACAGTACGTCCTTCCGTATCAGAATCCATATTCCACACTAAATCAATCAATTGATTTCTAGAAAAAACCCTTCCTGGATTTTTCATGAATAATCCAATGATTGCAAATTCTTTTGGTGTTAATTTTACAAGTTTTTTTTTATAGGATAGTTCATATTGATCTTCGTCCCATAACAGCCCTTCGATTTCAATCCGGTTGACAGATCTTATTCTTCTTAGTAATGCATCCATTCTTGCAACCAATTCTACTTCATCAAAAGGTTTTGTTATATAGTCATCTGCACCCAACTTGAGTCCTTTTACAATATCTTCTTTCTGCTCACGTGCAGTCACCATGATAATAGGTACATCTGAGTATTGCCGTATTTCTCTGCATACTTCCCATCCATTCATTTCAGGCATCATGATGTCCAGTAGAATAAGATCAAACTTCTCTTCTTTAAAAAACTTAAGCCCTTCTTTTGCACCTACTGCTTTTCGACAAAAATAAGGATAAGGTTTCAAGTATAATGTCAACAGCTCGAGCATTCTCTCTTCATCATCAATTAACAACACTTTATTCATTTACATTCTCCTTCTTTAAAGATATGACGAAAACAGTTCCTTTGCCGAGTATACTTTTTACTTTAATATCGCCACCATGCAACTCCACAATTTCTTTAGCGATTGTCAGCCCGAGACCAGATCCTCCGCTTACCCGAGATCTAGACTTTTCAGAACGATACAATCGATTGAATATAAAAGGTATATCTTTTTCTGGGATTCCTTCGCCTGTATCTGAAATAGTTGTTAAAATTTCATTTTTATTTTGATTAACCTTTATTGTGATATGACCTTTCTCAGGAGTATACTTTATTGCATTATCTAATATATTCAATATAACTTGTTGAATTCTTTCAGGATCAGCCATAACAATCAAGTTATCCGGACAATGAAAGAAAAGTTTTATCTTTTTTTCATTGAGCGCTGGATAGATTCGTGCTAAAACCGTCTCAATCAAAGCGCTAAATACTACCCTCTCTTTTGTGATAGAAAATTCATTATGATCGATTTTAGCTAATTCAAATAGATTTTTTATCAGGTCTAATAAATGCTCTGTTTCTTCCTGAATAATTTTAATGTATTTATTCCTGTCTGTCGTGGATATATCTTTTCTGCTAATAATATCCGTATATCCTTTCATATAGGTTAAAGGTGTTCGTAGCTCATGCGATATACTTCCTAAAAATTCATTTCTCTCGTTTTTTAAACGTTCCAGATCTTGAGACAGCAAAGTAATTGAAGTCGCCAAATCTCCAAGCTCATCTTTTCGATGTGTATACAATTCCACGTTATGATTGCCTCTACTTAATTGTTCTGTCGCTTTTTTCATCCTTAATACTGGTTGGGTAATAACTCTGGAAAGAATAAACACGGTTATAACAGTCAGAAGTAAAGTCAATAAACCCACAAGCAAAAATTTATGGCTGAGATGATTAATAATCCGTTTGATGCTATCACTTTCAGCAAACATAAAAACATGCCCACTATGAGTTTCATTAAATGTTAAGGGGCTATCCGTAGAGACATATTTTTCTTCTGACCAATTTGATTTCAGGATAACTCCTTCTTGTGGTATTTCACCATAATCAGTATGTTCAATGACAGTCATCATTTCTGGTTCAACCGGATCAGAGTTGATGATTATCTCTCCATTCTCATCTGTTATTACCACAATAAAATCTGATTCTGACTCCATGATCGCAACATGTTCCAATGTAGTGGTTGTATAGTTTTCTTCCAATACGTCCCTGTGTGTATTCCCCCGGGCCAATAAATCCCCCATCACTTCCTCCACACGATCAGCGACTAGATTTGTATATAGGATATAGAATAGTATGATTTCAATAATAAGAATTACCAGGAAAAACAAAAGTCCGATTTTTAAAGCTAATTTATTGAACATAAAAGCCTCCTCAGTTTTCTACAACAGTATACATCGTAATAGATCATCTTATTATTTTGTTCATTAGTCATATTATATAAAAATAATCCAGCAAAGGTAGCAACTGAAACGAAGTTTTAGTCTGAAAAATGTATGACTAAGTATAACACCTGACCGTCAAGCCTTTTTAAATTTAAAGGTTAACTCGAAGTTACATGAGTGATTTTACCGCATCCTACTAAAAATATAAATGATAATATTATAGTATTAATTTTCTTGGTATCATAATTATATTCGCTATTCTCTTTATACATTTTATTATTCAAATATCGATTTTTCATGCAGATTTGAAGAAAGTGCTGAGATATCATCCACAGTTAATAAGTCTTTAAATTGAAATCCAATATGTTGAGTCGGTAATATTATTCTTGATTAAATACATTTATTTTTCATTGAATCTGCAAATAAACTGCAAAAGTTATGGGTAGAGTTCTCAGTAGAACTAATAAAATGGAGGGTATATACATGGTAAAAAACAAAATATTATTAGGGCTTCTTTCCATATTCGCTGTATTTTTAATAACTGCCTGTGGTAATGGGGAAACTCAGCCTAATGAAGATGAAGAAAGCCAAAGCGCTGAAACAGAGTCCAGCTCTGAGGAGGAAATGGACATGGAATCAGATTCCGGAGGTCATATGGAACATTCAGCTGATGAGATGTCCAGTTCCGGTGAAGTACCTGAAGACTTGAAAGAAGCAGAAAATCCAACTTATGCAGTTGGAAGTCAAGCGATTATTGAAGCAGAACACATGCAAGGTATGGATGGTGCTGAAGCAACAATTTCCGGTGCTTTTGACACCACTGTCTATACGGTCTCATACACACCGACGAACGGCGAAGAACTGGTAGAAGATCATAAATGGGTCATTCATGAAGAATTGGAAGAACCGGGAGAAGCCCCATTAGAACCAGGCGATGAAGCAGTAATGAATGCATCACACATGGAAGGCATGGAAGGTGCAACGGCTACGATTGATTCTGCTGAAGAGACCACTGTCTATATGGTGGATTTCGTTACAACAGATACTGAAGAAGAAGTTCAGAATCATAAGTGGGTTACAGAAAGTGAATTGGCACCTGTGGAATAAATTAGTGAATAATAAAATAGGATAAAAGCATGGATTCCTGATTACAAAGAAAAAATCCGGCAAATCTTGAATTAAGATTTGCCGGATTTTTTATCTTGGTCTCTTTCTACAATTATTATATAGAATCAATATGACATAAAAAGATGATACTCTAAATTCTTAAAATCTTTTGTCATTAACTAGCTGCAGCATGAACACGCAGAACCATCTTCTTTATCAATATCCTCTTTAATCTCGTAGCCGGTATTTTGAATAGCACCTTTGATGTCTGCCAAATTAATTGTACTGTCATTAAATGTTACATATACTTTACCTTCAGGAATTTGAACTTTAACTGATTCAACGCCATTTAATTGACCGACGCTCTCTTCGACTTTATTAACGCAAGCCCTACATGACATACCTTCTACATTAAGTGTTACTTTTGACATATAAATTTCTCCTTAAAATTTTATGATATTATTTTATACGAAAGTTTCAATATACCCATGGTAGGTATTTTACCCTTTTTCATTTTTTATTTAACAAATCAATTATCTGTCTTAATTTATTAATTTTGTCTACTGCTGATTAACAATTACATTGACCTGGAACACAATTGCATGGCACGACGTCAACTGCATCCTCTTTTTTCATCTCTAACACTTTTTCCAACTCTTCTATATCTAAATAGTTTAATGTTGATTTTGAAATTAAATCTACAATAATTTTTCCAACGTCTTTATTACATATATTATCGAAAATTTGTTCAAGTGTACTTTTGAGAAAATCACTTTCTTTTAAATTAGTTGAATAAATGTATTTGTTGCCGTCCTTTTCTGTGTTTAATACGCCTTTATCAACAAGTTTCCTAATAAGTGTTTTGGTCGTGCCCGGTTTCCAATTCTTTTTATTTTCTATAATATCTCTAATATCTTTACTCGTAGTTTTGTTTTGTGCCCAAACGACCCGCATCACTTCCCATTCGGAGTCTGTGATATTTTAATCAATTACTTTGGTCAAATTTTCACCTCTAAATTTTTCAAGTATTTTTAAGATGTCTTTCATATTTCATACAGTAAAGAATTAAAATACCGACTATCCTTAAGTAAGGATTTGTCGGCATTTATTTTATTCTACTTCAAATTTATGCAGTAACTGCGCATTGATTGCTACGATGATTGTACTGAGACTCATCAAAATCGCACCTACAGCCGGACTGAGTATTATCCCCCAAGGCGCCAGCACTCCTGCTGCCAATGGGAGGGCAATCACGTTATATCCGGTTGCCCAGATCAGATTCTGTACCAATTTATTATATGTTCTTTTAGACAGGCTGAATATTGCAAGAATATCTTTCGGATTACTGTCTACGAGAACGATGTCTGCACTATCCATCGCGATATCTGTGCCCGCACCCACTGCGATACCAACATCTGCTTTAGTCAATGCCGGTGCGTCATTGATTCCGTCACCTGTCATTGCCACAACCAAACCACGTTCTTGAATTTCTGTCACTTTACCTGCTTTTTCATTGGGCATTACTTCAGCATAGACTTCATCAATCCCAATTTGTTCTGCGACATAATTTGCGACTTTTTGGTTATCTCCAGTCAACATTATAGCTTTAATATTTCTCTTATGCAGCTGTTCTATTGTCTGCTTAGAACTTTCTTTAATCTTATCAGCAAGCGCAATTGCACCTGTCAATTCTTCATCTACCAGAAGAAAAACAACCGTTTTACCTTGTTCTGACCATTTATTGAAGTTATAATCATCAAAATCAATTTTTTGTTTACGTACATATCCCGGGCTCACTACTTTGACTTGTTTATCATCAATCACCCCTTCAATTCCTACACCGGTAATTGAATTAAAATTTGTCATTTCAAGCAATTCAAGTTCTTTTAACTTGGCTTCATTGAGTATACCTTTCGCAATAGGATGCTCTGAGTCCTTTTCCACTGTTGCCGCATAACGTAAAAGAGTATTTTCGTCTATATTATTGAAAGTCTGTATATCTGTAACCCCAAATTCACCTTCAGTCAAAGTGCCGGTTTTATCAAATATCACAGCGTTAATTTTACGAGCCTTTTCAAACTGTGGACGTTGGCGAATCAACAGACCATGCTTTGCAGCAAGTGATGTAGATACTGAAATAACCAGCGGTGTTGCTAAACCTAAAGCATGAGGACAAGCAATAACCAAAACTGTTACCAATCTCATGATAGCAGTATCTATAGTTGCTCCAATACTTATCCAAACGATAAAGGTAATAATTCCGGCAGCTAAAGCGATATAGAATAACCATTTAGCTGCTTTATTAGTTACATCCTGAGCTTTCGATTTAGTACGTTGTGATTCTCTAACCATATCTATAACTTGTGTTAAATAAGATTCATTCATCAGTTTCTCTACTTCAATAGTGAGAGAACCTTCTCTGTTTATTGAACCGCCAATGACCTCGTCATCAACGGATTTTCCAACTGGAACAGATTCACCCGTTAACATTGATTCATCAACTTGCGACTTTCCTTTAACGATTTTACCATCCAGCGGCATTTTTTCTCCGGGCTTGACCAGCAGTAAATCACCTGCCTTAATATCATCAATCTGAACTTCTTCTGTTTCACCATTTTCAGTGATACGGTTTGCGGTATTAGGCATTAATGATGCGAGGGATTCCAGGGCCTTGGAAGCATTGTTAATAGATCGCATTTCAATCCAATGTCCGAGAAGCATGATTAATACAAGAGTTGCCAACTCCCAGAAAATTTCTTCCCCATTGAATCCAAAAACAACTACCATACTGTAGAAGTAAGCGACAGAAATCGCCATTGCTATTAATGTCATCATGCCTGGTTCTTTGTTTTTCAATTCATCGTAAGCGCCCTTAATGAATGGCCATCCCCCGTAGAAATAAACGAAAGTGGCTAACGCTGCCACAATATAACTATCTCCAGTAAACTGCCAATCCACACCTATGAAATTTTGAATCATCGGAGATAGAAGTACAATTGGAATTGTGAATATCAGGATAATGTAGAATTTATTACGAAAATCTGTCACCATATGCGCATGATGATCGTGTCCGCTATGATTATGGGATTCGTGGCTCTCCTCTTGGTTATGATGACTTTCTTCATGCTCAGCATGATTATGATTACCTTCTTTATTCATTTTTCCCCCTCCTACATTATAATATGATTACAACTGTAATCGTTATTTAGCATGCTGTTAACTTACTAAGTTTATTATAAAAAATGTATGTGCAGAAACTATCCACTACATGTATTTAAAAAATTATTTAAGCTGTAAATCTGTCAGACAGGTACTGTCATTCTCAAAAGTTGAAAAATCAGACTCAACTGTTTTTCCATCATAATTAATTTCTAAAGAGTAATTTTTATCTCTTGGTAGCCAAAAATCCAAGAAACCATTCTCAAGTGTAGTCAGCTTTTCATTAACGTGAACTTCTCCATCTTCATCTGTAATTTTTACATCCATTTCCTCATTCATCAGCTCTCCTTGACAACCTGTTAAGCTATGAAATTCACAGGGATGTGTATATGAGATGTATGGTGCAATGGATACAAAAAACTCATCGTCTGGCAAAGTGTAGACATTTTCTTCTCCATCATCCTGGACAATAAGTGTTTGATCATTAATAGAGGCCGATTCTACAATATTACTGGCACTTAATTCCGACACCATTTCTTTAATATTTGATTCATTTGATACTGAGTCATTGCCACAACCTGCTAAAATAAATATTAAACCCAATAATGTTGGCATTAAATATTTTTTCATCAAAATTCCTCCTTAATATAGTTTTAACAATGATTTATTTTATTTATAACTCTTAAAAATCTCTAAAGTCTGGCTGTAGCTAGATAATAATCTGAGTCAAGCCATCAAAATAAAGAAGAAGACCAATTAATATCATTATGATTCCGCCCACTTTCATAATTGTATTCGAGTATTTCAGCATCCAGAGTGTACGAGCCACGAAAAAACTCAAAAGAACAATAAAATTTCAAAGACCAGACAATAAGACAATAATCAACATTAAACCAACGTTAATGCGCTTGTACTCATTACTAAAATAGCTTCGATATAAGGCTTTTATATCAGAAATTAATTTGAACCATGAGGTCAACTAACAAAATAATGACAATAAATATTTAATCTTAGAATCTTCCTTGTTTTTTCATACTCTTATACCTCCAGTAGTTATTACTTTCATCTTGCACCTCATACATAGTTGGTTTTTATTATCGATTTTAGCTATTAAAAATTCCTCTCTAATAATTTAGCTTAAATCAAAATTTTAAAGAAACTGTGCATTTTATTAGTATTTAATGTGACATTTCAATTATGAATAAATTTAAATTCTATACTAAAATAATCCAGATAAATTTGCTTATGAAAATCGGATGTTTTGAGTAAATGTAAACAACGACTTTATAGAACCATCAGAACACAATTTACAGGACCATGTAAGTCGCATTTTTCAGTACTGTATAAATTGGGCAATTAGTACCAGTGGTTTTATTTAGTTTTTCTCAATGATTCTTCTAAAAATATTTCATTTGACTTTGATACAGCTCAATCTAAAATCTCATCTACGATTGCTCCATTGCCTAATTTTTTATGCCATTCTACGTAAGTCATTTACGAACAAAGTATTAATGATTTTTCACGACTTCTTATTTCGAATACCTCCATTAGATACTTTTGTTCTTGTCCAGTTGTATTCGTTAATAAAAAAAGAAAATAATAAATATAAATCCTTTTTTCTTTTGGAAGATTTTTTTATTAAATTTTTCTAATTCTAACTACATTAAGTCATTGTATTGTATGGTTCAATACTAAAACATTGATAGTTGCACATTTTGGCAATAATATAAGTTGTTAACTACTTAACAGTATTTTCTTATGGTACTGTTAGAGCGTCATTTTCAGTAAGATTAGTTTCTTCATATTCGTACTCTACATCTAGTGATTTAACGTATATTTTTAATTCTTTAATTTTCTTCTAATATCTAGGAATAATATTTACCTAAAAGATTATTAAAATCGATTTCGTTCATACTATATAAATGTTAATTAAAATATTAAAACTTAGAATGAGTAAAAACGAACGGATCAAAGAAACGCTTCTATCGTTTCTTCCATGTACTTATAAAATAAATGTGCGTGAATTTATTGAATATAAGATCACGCACAACCATAAATAAAAAAGTACTAAGTTCTTAATAAGAACTTAGCACTTCATTTTATACTGATATATTTATATATCGCCTAAATTTTTAAGTGATATACAATTTGCATTTAAGATATATATTTTATTACTGACATAACTAATATTATTGAAGCATCGAATGAATCACCATCGCTATTCAAAATTTTTATTTTTCTTTTTGTAGATAAATAGTCCATTTCTTCATGTCTAGCGATTTCTTTTTTATTATCATCAATCATACTGAAACTTTTTTTTGATTGCATATATGGTTTTTTAATTTTATATCTGGAATTTTCATGCATAAATACATAGTGAGTTTCTACATATTTCAAAATTTGAGTAGTATTAGAATTTAAAATTAACTTTCCTATCTTTCTTTTATTTTCTTCGGTTAATATATATATTCCAATTACGCTTATTCTCTTCTTTTTTTGTTCAATAATACTTACTTCAGTATTAAACATTTTTACTCTATAGGACATTTCTCCAAGTAATTGTCTTGTTATATTTGTAGCTGTTAAATATCCAATTTTTTCTTCCATATTGTATGAAATACTTTATTTAAAAAATAATGGTATTAAAGGTGAATTTATAGTGTAATTCATAAAATATTCTCCTAAAAATTATATTTTTTATATAAAATAATATTGACGTTACTGAAAATAAATTGGTACATACTAGATTTTTGAATTCAAAATATGAATCATTTACTAAATATATAGTAAAAACTCAATACATAAAGTTCATTAAACCTATACAACTATAATATATTTATATAGATTATTATACTGACTAAATGAAATATAATACAAAATACAATTAAAAACGAACTTTTTATTTATTATAAAAAAACTCCCCTAAATTTGGAATTTAATGTCCAAATTTAGGGGAGTAAGCCAAATGTTTACAGCTTTTTATTTAAATAAATTATTTAGCTTCTTGATATAATTCGTTTACTTTTTCCCAGTTAACAACGTTCCAAATAGCACCTAAGTACTCTGGACGTCTGTTTTGGTATTTAAGGTAGTACGCATGCTCCCAAACGTCTACACCAAATACTGGTGTTTTACCTTCACTTAGTGGGTTATCTTGGTTAGGAGTTGATGTAATTTCTAAACCATCATTTCCTACAACTAACCATGCCCAACCAGATCCAAAACGACCTGCAGCTGCAGCTTCAAATTTTTCTTTGAATGAATCTAGAGAACCGAATTTTTCTTCGATTGCTTCTTTAAGTTCAGCAGGAATATCTTTTTGTTCTGGAGTTAATAGTTGCCAGAATAATGAGTGGTTATAGTGTCCGCCACCGTTGTTTCTTACAGCAGTTTTCACATCTTCAGGTAATGAGTCAACTTCTTTTACTAACTCTTCAAGAGACTTACCTTCTAAATCAGTACCTTCAACTGCTTTGTTTAAGTTTGTAACATAAGTGTTGTGGTGTTTAGAATGGTGAATCTCCATTGTTTCCTTGTCGATTGTTGGTTCTAATGCATCATATGCATATTCTAACTCTGGTAATTCAAATGCCATAACTAAAATCTCCTCCTAATGATGTTTACAACCCAAATATATCAAATTAAGTGCTACAATAAAAGATATATACTTCAAGTAGACACTAAATCAGACTAACGTCTGAGTATTAACATAAATGGATGTGTGAGTATGAATTATTTTACTTATTTCAAACGTTTAGTAAAGTTTGAAAAGTATCCTCTATTTAGAACAGTACCCTTTAAGTACTTACTGTTAAACATTTTAATTATAGGAATATTATTATCTATTCCAAATATGTTATCTTTCGTAAATACAAATCAATTTGCATCAACTTTAGATGAAGTAAAAGATGACATTCCAAAATTTGAAATTATCAATTATGAATATTCCGGTGATGAAGCAACGCTCGACTCATCAAAAGGTAAAATTATTTTTACAAACGATGAAGTAAATACGAAAGACGCGTTTATATCTTTTCAAAAGCAAGGAATAGAAATTCAAAATATGACTGAAGACTATTTATCATATTCAAGTTTTGATAAATTTAAAAACGATCAAGAACTTAAAAATTATATTGATACGCATAAAAATAGTGCCACATTCTTTTTTATTGTCTATTCAATTATCCAAATTATCGTCATGTCAGCATTTGTATTTACAATATTGTTATTACTTTCATTTATATTAAATAAATTTGCTGAAATTAAAAATAAGCGTACAGATTATATGAACTGGTTTAAGATTATTTCATATTCTTTTGTTATCCCTTCGATAATATTTGCAGTGATTGAGTTTGTGACACATAGAGAGTTTTGGTGGATTTACTTATTCGCTATTATCTTTTTAACTTATTATTATAAGAAGTTACCTGAATTTAAGAAAAAGAGAAAACCATCAATATAGACCGTCGACCATTACATCGACGGTAATTTATTGTATAATTAAAATTACGAAAAAATAATATTATTGTTTCAAGGAGATATATTAAATGTCAGAAATTACACATCGTAAAAACACTCGTCCTGTTCGAGTTGGCGATTTAGTGATCGGTGGCTCTGATGAGATCATCATTCAAAGTATGACAACGACTAAAACGCACGACGTCGAAGCGACAGTTGCTGAAATTAAGCGTTTAGAAGAAGCAGGTTGTCAAATCGTTCGAGTAGCTTGTCCTCGTGAAGAAGACGCACTCGCAATTAAAGAAATTAAAAAGCAAATTAACATTCCATTAGTCGTCGATATTCACTTCGACTATAGACTTGCATTACTCGCAATTGAAGGCGGTGCGGATAAAATCCGTATCAACCCTGGTAACATCGGTAAACGTGAACGCGTTGAAGCGGTCGTTAATGCATGTAAAGAAAAAGGAATTCCAATTCGTATCGGAGTAAACGCAGGAAGTTTAGAACGTCATATTATTGAAAAATATGGATATCCAACAGCGGATGGTATGTTAGAAAGTGCATTACATCATATTAAAATCTTAGAAGATTTAGATTTCCACGATATTATCGTGTCTATGAAGGCTTCAGACGTACACCTTGCAATCGAAGCGTATGAAAAAGCTTCTAAAGCGTTTGACTACCCACTCCACATCGGTATTACTGAAAGTGGTACATTATTTGCTGGGACAGTTAAAAGTGCTGCAGGACTCGGTATACTAATCAATAAAGGTATTGGTAACACAATGAGAATTTCACTATCTGCAGATCCAGTTGAAGAAGTTAAAGTTCAAAAAGAATTATTAAAAACATTTGGACTCGCTTCAAACGCGGCAACACTCATCGCTTGTCCAACATGTGGACGTATTGAAATCGACTTAATTGCGATCGCAAACGAAGTTGAAGAATACATTCAAAATATCAATGCACCAATTAAAGTCGCAGTACTTGGTTGTGCAGTAAACGGCCCAGGAGAAGCGCGTGAAGCAGACATCGGAATTGCAGGTGCACGTGGTGAAGGTTTACTATTTATGCATGGTAAAACAGTCAGAAAAGTACCTGAAGAAACAATGGTCGATGAACTGAAAAAAGAAATCGATATTTTAGCAGAAGCACATTACGAAAAAGAAAGAAAACGTAAAGAAGAACTGTTAAAAAATAAATAAGAAAACAAAAGACGCTTGAGAGAGATATCTATCTCAAGCGTCTTTTACTATTTAAAATTTACACCGCGGCTATATTCGTTCGTCGCATCCCACAACAGAAACTCATTCACGCCGTGGTCGTTTAATGCTTTTACTTGTGCTTCTACCTCTTCTTTATTATATGGTATAAAGTTTCCACTACCTAAGTAGCTTGCTGTGAAGTCTTGTAGCCATGGTCTAGAGGCTGGTGGATTTTTAAGAGTACTAAACACTTCTTTTTCAACTTTCATATAACCATCGATTACTTTATACGGCTCGGTATCTGGAGCGAGTACGTCAAAATAACCTTCACTCCAGTGGCTCGGGTAAATCATCGCTGACATAACGTCCGCAGCTTCTGCTAATTGTCCAAAGTTTTGTCCAATTCCTGGTGCTTCTCCTTCAATTGCAGCATAACCAAATAAATCTACACTTACATCTACATTATATTGTTTTAGGTGATCATGCGCATAATTGACAAAGTCTAGTATCGCAGATACACGGTCGTTTTTATCGTACGTTCCGCTATCAAAAACAAGATCATTACCGTAAGTTTCAAACCCTTCAGGAAATCTTACATAGTCGAACTGAATGTCTTTAAATCCAGCTTTTGCTGCTGCAACCGCTACTTCTAAATTATAGTCCCAAACTTCTTTTAAAAATGGATTTATAAAACTTTCACCGTTTCCGTTTTCCCATAAAGTGCCATCGGATTTTTTAAATGACCATTCTGGTTTCTCTTCAGCGAGTAATGTGTCTTTAAAAGTTACGATACGAGCGATTGGATATATATTATTTTCTTCAAACTTTTTAAGTACCGCTTCGGCGTCATAATAATTAAATGTAAAGTTTGAAATTAATTCGTTTCCTGTATCGATATCAAACATAATGTCACCATAATCGCCTTTTACGTCAATAACGACTGAGTTTAAACCAGATTCATTCATAAATCCTATTAATTCATCTAGTTGTTCTCCTCCAGCATTATAACCAGATACATAAATACCTTTTACTCCGTCTTCTGGGTACGGAATGTTAATATCAGGTACAAATGCTAAGCGTTCAGGGAAACTATCTTCCATATTAATATTTTCAACCGTTAAGTTATTCATATCTTCTAAGTTATCATTTAATGACTCGTCTTCAGTTACTATGATTTTATTTAAATTGTTATGTGAAGTAATGAGTTCAGTTAGATTTTTATTTAGCTCGTGTATAATATCATTATTTTCTTTAATGTATAATGATGCTTCTTTAAAAGTAGCTTCATCTTCTTTTAAAGTATTAAACATATTTTTTTGCTTAT
>DWXM01000037.1 GCA_019119225.1 Candidatus Nosocomiicoccus stercorigallinarum | reverse complement strand
ATCATTTTAGATAAGACAGGTACAATCACGAACGGCACACCAGAAGTAACGGACTATACGGGTAACCGTGAGACATTACAATTGCTCGCAAGTGCAGAGAATCATTCTGAACACCCGCTCGCAAATGCAATTGTTAAATACGCTAAAAGTGAAGGACTCGAATTATTATTTGTTGACGATTTTAAAGCAATACCAGGTCATGGTATTGAAGCGACGATTGAAAGTAAAGAAGTGTTAGTTGGTACGAGAAAACTAATGCGTGATCGAGGGGTTAATTTATCTGAAGCAGATGACATGGAAGTCTATGAATATGACGGTAAAACAGCAATGATTGTTGCAATAGACGGAGAATATAAAGGAACGATTGCTGTACTAGATACTGTAAAAGATACTGCAAAAGAAGCGGTAAAATTACTCCATGAAGACGGATTAGAGGTCGTCATGCTTACGGGAGACAATAAACGTACCGCAGAAGCAATCGCAAGAACTGTCGGAATTGATACAGTAATTTCAGAAGTTTTACCAGAGGAAAAAGCAGAAGTTGTTAAAAAATACCAAAATTCGGGTAAAGTAGTAGGGATGGTTGGTGACGGTGTTAACGATGCACCAGCTTTAGCGCTCGCTGACATTGGTATTGCGATTGGTACAGGCACTGACGTTGCGATTGAAGCGGCGGACTTAACAATACTCGGTGAAGACTTAACACTCATTCATAAAGCAATTTCACTGAGTCATAAAACTATTCGTAATATTAAGCAAAACTTATTCTGGGCATTTTTCTATAATACGCTCGGAATACCAATCGCAGCCTTAGGACTTTTAGCACCATGGGTTGCTGGAGGTGCGATGGCATTTAGTTCAGTGAGTGTAGTATCAAACGCATTACGATTAAAACGTGTAAAATTATAGGAGTGATTATATAATGGAATCAATTATTAAAGTCGAAGGTATGACATGTGGCCATTGTAAACAGTCTGTAGAAACAGCATTAAATAATTTAGACGGTGTACAATCAGCAACAGTCGATTTAGAAAACGGCGACGTTACAGTCACACATGAAGACAGTGTCACGAAAGAAACAATGTCAGAAGCAATCGAAGATCAAGGCTTCGACGTTGTTTAAAACGGTAGCTCCACGCATTTGCGTGGAGCTTTTTTATATGTTGAGTGTTGGGGTAGTTTATCTTGTGTATAAGTGTTAGAGGTTTGGCAAACGAGTGATGAGTGGTGGATAATTAACAAAAAACAGTAGGATTATCTTGATTTTGTTAAATAAAATAGTTTAATTAACAGAAATAGAGTGTACACGAAAGAATTTGTTAAATAAAAAGTTTTAATTAACAAAACTTGGTCGTTTCCATGAAAATATGTTAAATATATCAAGATAATTAACAAAAACGATGAAAAACTGTGAATTAAAATTTCAAAAGGGACAAAATATTAGAAACCATTAACCTTTAGAGTGTAATCACCACATCAACACCCCTCCATAAGATAAACTACTAACTCCATCGATTTTTATTTCGATTATTTTGTTTTCGTTCGTTGATTTTTGTAAAATGATAATTAATACAAATGAGGAGTCGACGACTATGATTATGATTATCGTCATTTTTATATTATTTTTTGTGTCACTATTTTTCTCTGGTAGTGAAACGGCGCTGACTGCAGCGAATCGTTTAAGGCTTCAAAGTGAAGCAAACGCTGGAGATTTACAATCGAAAAGATTATATAATTTAGTGTCTAAACCGAGTGAGTTTATTACGACGATTTTGATTGGAAATAATATCGCTAACCTTGTCATGCCAGTACTTCTGACGATGATAGCAATGGAGTATGGTTTAAATTTAACAGTGCTTACGATAATTTTAACGGTAAGTATTATTTTATTCGCTGAAATTATTCCAAAGTCTATTGCAGCCGCTTTTCCTGAGGAAGTAGGAAAGCTAGTTATGCCGATTATTAATCTATTTATTTTTATTTTAAAGCCGATTACAATCGTTTTAAATAAAATTACAGATCTGATTACAAAAAAGCTATCTAAAGGCGAGCGAGAGTCTTGGACAGTGACAAAAGATGAACTAATGTCGATGGTGGATATTGCTGGTGGAGAAGGTGCATTAAGACGTAGTGAATCGTTAAGAGTTCGCGGTGTATTAGACTTTGATACGCTTAACGTTAAAGACGTTCTTCAAACACCGCGTACTGAAATGCAGGCAATTCAGATTGATTCGACATTCGATGAAGTGAGAGATTTCGTGATTGAAGGGATGTATACGAGATATCCGGTGTATGGTGAAGATACGGACGACCTCGTAGGTATTTTTCATACGAAATATTTACTAAAATGGTCTCTAGAACCTGAGCGTAGTTTTATAGAATTTTGTGATATGGATCCATTAAGAGTGAGAGAATTTAACAATATTGAAGAAGTGTTACGACTGATGACAAAATATCGTAGACATATGGCAATTGTACTCGATGAGTTCGGTGGAACTGAAGGGCTTCTCACTCACGAGGATATCATTGAAACACTCCTCGGTATTGAAATTAAAGACGAACTTGATACGAAAGAAAGTGCGATTGTTAGGTACTTAAAAGATGACGTGATTATCTGTGACGGTAAAATTACGCTTCATCGACTGAATGGAATTTTCCAATCGAATATACCTGAAGAGGAAAATACATTATCTGGTTATCTATATTACTTGTTTGAAGATATTCCTGAACGCTTTGAAACCGTTGAAGACGATGAAAACCGCTATGAAATCTTAGTCATGGAAGAAAACACGATTCGTCTCGTTCGAATTACGAAACTAGAGGTAGAAGAAGATGAAGAAATGGTCTAAGCTATCTGCAGGTGGACTCGGATTTTTAATTGCAGTATCGAGATTTTTATGGGTACAAAATAAAGATATATACACGCGTGAAGTCACGTATGAGTCACCGAAAATTCCTAAAAGCTTCAATAATTTTAAAATAACCCAAGTATCAGATTTTCATAATACGTACTACGGACGTGGAGGTAAACATTTACTTAAAAAAGTAAAAGATACAGCACCTGACATCATTTTAGTCACGGGGGATTTAATAGACCGAAGAACACCAAACGAAGCACGCGGCATTAAAATGTTAAAAGATTTAATGAAAATCGCACCGTGCTACTATGTGACGGGTAATCATGAAGCGTTTTACAAAAACTTTTTAGGTGTTTACGAGAAAATATTAAACACCGGCGTCCATAACGCGTCGATTCACGATTTTAAAATTACACGCGGTAAAGATGCAATAACGATTACAGGTATCCACGATTTAAGAGTGCTTGGAGATCTCGAAACAAATCCAAATATATACTCTGACTACGATAAAATGCTTGAAGACCGTTTTAAAAATCTTAACGATCACTTCACAGTTCTTCTCGCGCATCGTCCAGAAGAGTTTGAAAGATATTCTAAATATCCGGTCGATCTTATTTTTAGTGGCCACGCGCATGGGGGTCAAATTAGATTACCGGTTGTTAAAGGACTATACGCACCAGACCAAGGTATTTTACCGACGTATACTGAAGGCACACATACGCTAAACGAATCAACACTACTTGTGAGTCGAGGTCTCGGTAACAGCCGCTTCCCGTGGCGTGTGTTTAATAAACCAGAAATCATTTCAGTCACACTGAAATCAAAATAAATAGGTATCACTGAAAATTCAGTGATACCTATTTTTTAATTAAAAAATACCATTTGTGGTTGATCGTCTTTTGTTATAACATCTGTTTCAATTAAATATTTATTTAACTTATCAAAGTCAACTTCTGCACCGATTCCTGGGGCATCACTGACTGTAACGACCCCGTCTTTAGCGACCACTTCTGGCGTAATAATATCCATATCCCAGTATCTACTTGAAGACGCTGTGTCACCAGGTAGTGTAAAGTTAGATAGTGTTGTAATTGCGATATTTGTTAAGCGACCAACGCCTGCTTCTAACATTCCACCACACCATAGCGGGATATTATTCTCTTTAGCGAGGTCATGAATTTTAATGGATTCTGTTAATCCACCCACACGACCGATTTTTACGTTTATAATCTCACAACTACCAAGTTCAATCGCAGCTTTCGCGTTTTCATAACTATCGATAGATTCATCTAAACAAATCGGCGTTTTAATTTGTTTTTGAAGTATCGCGTGGTCGACAATGTCTGTACTACCTAGTGGTTGCTCGATCATCATTAAATCAAACTCATCTAACGCTTTTAATGTTTCGACGTCGTCTAACGTGTAAGCAGAGTTTGCGTCGACCATTAG
>DWXM01000036.1 GCA_019119225.1 Candidatus Nosocomiicoccus stercorigallinarum | reverse complement strand
AACTGGGGTAGCTGGATTCGAACCAACGCATGAGGGAGTCAAAGTCCCTTGCCTTACCGCTTGGCTATACCCCAATAAAAGGGCGAATGATGAGAATCGAACTCACGAATGCCGGAGCCACAATCCGGTGCGTTAACCACTTCGCCACAATCGCCATAATGGTGGTTCTGGACGGAATCGAACCGCCGACACTCTGATCTTCAGTCAGATGCTCTACCAACTGAGCTACAGAACCTATTTTCTATTATTATATATTCAATGGCGGTCCCGACGGGAATCGAACCCGCGATCTCCTGCGTGACAGGCAGGCATGTTAACCGCTACACCACGGGACCCATTAAAAAATTGCGGGAAGTGGATTTGAACCACTGACCTCCGGGTTATGAGCCCGACGAGCTACCAACTGCTCCATCCCGCGTTAATGTTAATTTTTAACGTCTGAATAATATATTACACAAAAGAATAAATTATTTCAAGAGGTTTTTATCAAATTTTTAAAATAAAATGTATAATCATCTGTTATCTTGTATAATTGTGATTGAGAATTTACTAAGGATGATTTTTTATGAAGAAAAATTTTAATATGAACGACTTTTATAAACCTGGAAAAGATCCATTTAAAAAGTTTAGAAAAATGGGGTTACCTGGATTACTAATTACTTTTGTAATTTTACTAATTATATACTTTACATATGAAGAGCCTAAAATAGTTGAAAATGGAGTAGATATCAACGACGTCGAAAGTCTTGTGAAGTATGAAGTAACGGTTGACCACCATATAGATGGAGATACGACGCGTTTCTACTTCAATGACGAGAGTTACTCATTTAGGTATTTACTGATTGATACGCCAGAAATCGGCAGAAAAAACGGTGAGAAAGATGAACCATTTGCACGTGAAGCATTACATAGAGTAGAAGAGCTATTAGACAATGCAGAACATGTATATGTCATGTTCGATCAGTCACCAACAGATAAGTATGATAGGTATTTAGTTTATGTTTACGCAGATGATACTATGGTAAATGAACAACTTGTTAAAGAAGGTTTAGCAGAAGTAAAGTATGTGTATGAGCCAAACACAACTTATGAAAACAAGATGAAACAAGCAGAAAATGAAGCGAAAAAGAAAAATGTAGGTATGTGGGAAAATAATTAAGCTGATAAAATTCTAAATATGTCTAAATTATGAACGCTCTAATTGAGAAAAACGAATAATTTTCTCAATTAGGGTTGTCTTATTTTTAAAAGAGTGCTAATATAAAATCATGAAATGAACAAATCGCCCCCCGATTACATTTTCATTTCGAAGTTGTTCGCTAAACTAATAAATTTTTAAGCAATGTAGAAAACTACATTGCTTTTTTAATTTTTAAGCAAACTTTTTTAAAATTAGCATTGCTATTTCTTAAAATGTTGTTATAATAATACATGTTGGTTAATTAAATATTCCGCAGTAGCTCAGTGGTAGAGCTATCGGCTGTTAACCGATCGGTCGTAAGTTCGAATCTTACCTGCGGAGCCATTTTTATTAAGGGCACGTACTCAAGTGGCTGAAGAGGCGCCCCTGCTAAGGGTGTAGGTCGGTTCATTCCGGCGCGAGGGTTCGAATCTCTCCGTGCCCGTTACTAAATCTTATAGATATAAGGTTTCAACCAGTTTGGTGTCAATCTGGTGGCAGTTATGAAAATAACTGCCTTATTTTTTTGCCTTGCTTTTCTTTATGCTCATCTAATAAATGAGACTAAAATTCTAATGTCATGTTAATTGGTGAGTGAACCAGACGTTTTGAAATATATTCAATTGGTATATCTTTTGATATTAAATAACTACAATGTGTATGTCTTAGTGAATATATTCGTCGTTTTTCTTCCACACCGATAACTTTTAATGCTTTTTTAAATAATTTCGTTGCTTCATTATTTGAAATTCAAGTAAATTTCTGTTTAATCTCTTTGGTTGTGAATGATACCAATTTTTTCACGTGTTCAATATGAGTGTATGTTTTCTTTAATGCTTTTGATTTCATACTAAAAGCTGAATGTCTTTAGAGTTTACCGTCAATGTGAAAGTATATGATCAAACGTTAAAATCCTTACTTTTGCTCGCTTTAATTTCAGAAATAATCATTGGTTATCACTCCTTGCATAATAAGAGGGGTAATGATTACCCCTCATAAATCGACTTTTCTATATTGTGGAAGCATAGATACTTGGTCAACGTAATCTTCCATATTATATTGAAGTCGAATTTGCCCGTCGATATCGTTTTCGGGTAATTCATTAAATTGGTCGTTTGTAATTCTTAATGAATAAAGTACGGCACTGTCTTTATACGCCATAACAACAATTGAACTGTAATCATTTAAATTTTCAGCATTGTCTTTTGCATCTAATAAAAATTGACTAATTTGATCCGTTAATATTGTGAGCATACGTTTATCGTTACTTGAAAAATCCGGTTCGAAGATAATTGTTAATTCTCCGTCATACTCATCTGTACTGGTAACATTATTTAATTTAAGGTTTGCAATATCTTCAACTGTTTTTGTTTCAGATTCTTCATCACCTTTTTCTTCTTTAGCAGGTTTTTCATCTTCTTCAGATTCAGTTTCATTTTCAGCAGGCTCAGATTCTTCATTTTCGTCTGAAACTTTCTCTTCTTTAGATTCTTCAGTTTTCTGCTCTTCAGTAACTTCTTCACCGTCATCTAATATTGCTCCGCATGCACCAAGCACAACTATTACTATAAATCCATACAGTAACCATTTTAAGCAGCCACCGCGCTTTTGCTTTACC
This sequence comes from Candidatus Nosocomiicoccus stercorigallinarum, assembly GCA_019119225.1. Taxonomy (GTDB): domain Bacteria; phylum Bacillota; class Bacilli; order Staphylococcales; family Salinicoccaceae; genus Nosocomiicoccus; species Nosocomiicoccus stercorigallinarum. The sequence continues at coordinate 1,411 of DWXM01000036.1, read as the reverse complement.
TTTACTTCATTATCATTTTCGTCATAATACTTCTTAGCCATATCATTTTCTCCTTTAATATTGTTTATATACTCCAACCACACGACCAACGATGTGGATGTGATCGTTACGGTTAAATATCTTTGGTACATGTTCATTGTTATTTGATTCTGGAATTAAAATAATGTCATCGTCATTATATTTAATACGTTTCACAGTCGCATTATATCCATTAATATGTACGACTCCAATTTGACCGTTCTCAACGATTGCATCCTTTTCCACGATGACAATATCGCCGTCTTTGAATTCTTTATCCATTGAGTCGCCATTCACGATTAAACCGAATGTATTTTCTTTAGCATTTAGAATAGCGATATAACTTTCAATGTTTTCTTCAGCGTTTACAGGGTCTCCTGCAGATATTTTTGAAACAACAGGGATGGAATTAGTAGGTAAGATATTATTCTCATTAATATTAGAATTATCTTCTATTAAATCAGATTTCTCAATTCCCCATAAATTAGATAACATTTCTATCTTATCAATTCGTGGATAAGTGACTGCGTTTACCCAGTCTGTTACAGTAGTGTATCCAACTTTTAGTTTTTCAGATAAATCTTTACGCGACATATTACTTTGCTTCATATATTTATTTATATTTTTAGCCATAATTTCCTTGTTACCAGCCATGTTGACACTCCTTTCTTCTATCTTTATTATACGTTAAAACCGTAGATAAAAAATTTTTCATGAGAATTACGGTTTTCATTAATATTATGTTTAAACCGTAGTATGATATTTTTAACGCCGAAAAGAAAAAATAAAGCAAATGGATGAAAATATAACGTGAAATTCATCCGTGCCCGCTTAAATTCGAATATTAATTCGTTTTCTTAGAAAGACAGTTATGAAAATAACTGTCTTATTTTTTTGCTTTTTTTAAATGATACAATGTATTTAAATTGAATTGTATTTTTAGGAAGGAGATATAGTTATGTTCTATAACTATGAGATAACGAAAGAGTTTCATTTTAGTGCGAGCCATCAGCTTGATTACTTGCCTGAAGGTCATCAATGTAAAAGATTACATGGTCATAATTATATTGTTAAAGTAACTTTAGGTTCTGATGAGCTGAATAATGATGGTTTCGTCACTGATTTTGGACTATTAGAACCGATTAAAGTATTTATAGATGAAAATCTCGATCATAGACATCTTAATGATGTATTTGATTTTAAAACAACATCTGAAAATATCGCGAAATTTTTCTACGATAAAATTAAAAATGAGCTAAACATGGATAACGTTGTAGAAGTGGCAGTTTCAGAAACGCCAAAAACATGGGCAAGATATAGGGAGTTACGCTAATGAGAGAACAAAAGAAAATGCCAATTATGGAAATTTTTGGACCAACCATACAAGGAGAAG
>DWXM01000035.1 GCA_019119225.1 Candidatus Nosocomiicoccus stercorigallinarum | reverse complement strand
CCCACAATACGGACATATTGCGCCGGTTTCTTTTTTCTTTACCATCAAATCCCCCATTTTTTAAAATTTGATATGCTAATATAATAGTAATAATCATTAAGGAGTGCTTAACTTGAAAATAGAACTGCGTAAATCGTTGAATACGATACTTATCATTATTGCACTAGCAGTCATTTATAGATTCTCGTTACCATATTTACCCGGAATTTTTCAACCGGCGGTATTTGTATTATTTTTACTCATCGGTTTAATATCTGTAATAAGTATATTTAAAAGAGAATACGAAGAACACCCATTTGACAAGCACGATGACGATAAAAATAATTAAAGATCTTCAATTCGTTCCCCTTGAGTAAGAGTTTCATGGTTTTTAAAACGAATTCTAATTGAATCTTTGTTTAACTCTTTTTCACTCATTATTTGAAAGTGTAGGTGCGGCAATGTTGTCGCACCACTATTTCCTACTTGTGCGATGATTTCTTTTGCTGTTACTTTATCTCCAGGTTTTACTTTTACACTATTACATTTTAAATGAGCGAGTAAACTGTACTCGTGATTATCGTGCTCAATTATAATATAATTTCCAGATAGCTCCTCGCTATTTACTGTCCCAATACTATTATCTAATACATCTTTTTTTACTTCGACAACTGTACCGTCTAGTGGTGCTAAAACATTACTTCCATACGCAAAATATGCTTCAAGATTTTCCGGCGCACCGTTATGTTGGTACAACTCAATCATATTTGTGAAATCATACGCGTAGCGCTGATTATCACTTTGATAATGATAATTATGGAAAATTCCAATCCCACCTGCTGAAACAACCGCTTCCTCTAACGGCACGTAATACTCATTTTTCGTCCAAATATTATCTGTCTCGTATCTTTTATTTAAATGAAATTCAACGCCGACGATGTCGTTTTTATTTGTAAATGCGGTGATTATAAAGTGTGTCTCATCATCATTCATATAGCTATATCTATGGAAGTTTACTTTTAATGTATTGTTAAATTTAACTGATAAATCGCCCGCTTCTCTATGAAAAATTGTACATAACTCAACGAATTTTTCTTCACTAATATTTGCTTTAAATTGGTCGAACGTTTGACTGTAAATCTCTTTAAAGTTTTCTTTGTTAAAATTTTCGCTAAAGTTTTCTGGTGTAATCATTTCAGTCACATCCTTAAATGTAAATATAAAATGAAAGCACCCATTAAGAGTGCTTGTTATTTATTATTTAACTTATCAATAATTGTTTTTGCTTGATATTCAATCGATTGTAAATCATTCGGTCTAAAATTATACATATCTATATATATGATCTGTGTGTCATCAATATTAAACGCTTTAGCAAGTTGTGCTTGTTTCTCTTTGTTATCTAAATCTTCAGTCGCAACAAATAAGTAATCAAGCTCTGCACTACTATAATCTTCATCGACATATACTTTACTGTCATCACTTTCTAAAATACGCTTAATATATTTTGGTTGTTTAAAGCCTAATATATCAAACACAGCTTCAGTACCGTAACTCGTAAATTCCGGACGTAAATAGTATTTGTTGTTCTCTTCGAGAATAACTGCTGCATTTTTGTCTGTTACTTGTTCGTTTAACTCTCGACGAAGTTCTGGAATTTTTTCTAAGAAGTCATCTGCAATTGTTTTTGCTTCTTCTTCTTTATTTAAAATAACACCTAAATAATAAAAATGTGTTAAATAAATTCTCTTTTTATATGGACTAAATGCACTTGTAATGTATCTCATTTCAATTGTCGGTGCGATATCACCGTATTCACTAGAGTACTCATCTGGAGCATATGTCACTATTAAATCTGGGTTAATATTTTTTACTTTATCAGTGTCACCTGGGGTAATAAATTCTCCATTTAGTTTTTCTTTAACTAAATCTGTATGCTCTAACTGACTGTTAATACCAGCTGGAGAAACACCTAGAAGTTCAGCATTTAAAGGATCTGCTGCTCTAAAGAGTACAGGTCTCTTGATTGTCTTATTAATTTGTAAATGTCCGGCTTGCTCTGTTGTAATAGTACGTGTTGTTTCATCACTTTCAATCTCTTGATACGTATTACACCCTACTAGAGTAAAGAAAAGTAAGCCAGTCGTAATTAATTTCTTCATGAATTATCCCTACTAATATAACCAAATATAAATATCTCTATCTTTTTAAAAAAGTATGCAATAAGTATTCCAATTAATGTACCAACTACATTTAAAATAACGTCATCAATATTCGTTGTACGCCCAAGCGGTAACACGTACTGCAACGTTTCGATACTTATTGAAAGTAAGCAACCTAATATACTCGTTAAAAATTCTTTTTCAGTAATTAAATAAATAAAAAATCCGAACGGTATAAACAATATGATATTCATACCTATATTGTTGATAATCGCATCATAAGTACCATAATAATATAATTCTCTCATCGACTGAAACGGTATTAGATTTAATGTATGTCCTTCTATATTCGTTGGCATCAACGTAATTAAAAGTATTCCAATTACACTCATCATCATACCGACAAAAAGTACAAAGTCTTTCACCTTTTTGTATGTATTTAATCGATGTTCAAATTTTCTATTGATATATATTGATATTATTAATAATAATAAAATAAAACCAAAAAAGGCTGGAATTACTGGCCAAAACGCCTCAAATAAAATTGACATTCATCTACTCCAATACTATTCTACATGGATTCACTTATTTTATTATTTTACCACACACTCATTATTAAAGCGTATGTTAAAAGATAAGATAGATAAAAATGACATTGAGAATTCTCAATGTCATTACTTTTTCATCACTTGTTTATAATACATTTCTTTATATTTACCGTCTTCAGCAATTAACGTTTGATGATTTCCTGACTCAACGATGTTTCCTTTATCGAGTAATAATATCTGATCTGCATGTTGTATTGTTGATAGTCGGTGCGCAATAATCACCGTCGTACGGTTTGAAGATACAATCTTCATTGCTCTTTGTACGAGTTGTTCTGTTTCACTATCAACGTTAGATGTTGCCTCATCAAGAATTAATAATGTCGGCTTAAATGCGAGCGCACGAGCAAAAGAAATCAGTTGACGTTCTCCAAGAGATAATGTCGAACCACTTTCTATTAACTCTTCGTGAATGCCGTTTTTAAAACGTTTTAAAATCATTTCTCCGCCAACAGAAATTAACGCATCTGTTGCTTCTTCTTCAGTGATATTTTCATTACCAAGACGAATATTATATAACAACGTTCCGTTATAAATATACGGATCTTGCAAGACAATTGCCATATGTTTTCTCATCGACTGCTTATTAATTGTTTTCGTGTCGACACCGTCAAATAATATTTCTCCACTATCTGGGTCATAAAATCTCATTAGTAAGTTAATAATCGAACTTTTACCAGACCCTGTATGACCGACAAGTGCAAGCGTTTCGTTTTGGTTAACTTTAAAATTAATGTCATTTAATACAGGGTGTCCTTTAACATAAGAAAAGTTAACATCTTTAAACTCGATATTACCATTAAATATTTTCAGCTCACCAGTGTCTTCTTTTTCTTCTTCTTCGTCGAGTAATTCATATACTTTATTTGTCGCAACTCGTGCTTGTTCGATAACATCAAACACACCAATAATTCCGTATAACGGCATCATAATCTTTCCTGCATAATCAATCATTAAGTACATAGAACCGATGGACCACGTTGTATTTTGGAATAAAAACATATAACTAAACACAAATATTAAAAACATAAGTACGACACTTTTTAACGATTCAATTAAGTTCGTGTTTGTTAATGAATTTAATCGTGATAATCGAACAGAACTTTCATAGTAATCTTCATTCAGTTTTAAAAATTCGTTAAATACTTTGTCTTCGTTGTTAAACGCTTGAATAACACTCATTCCACTGATTGATTCATTAATCGATGCATTCATTTCACTATTTTTCTCACGTTTTATCATATTGTATTTGTTAGATGCTTTACGATATAAGTATAGCCATAAAAATAGTACCGGTAAGATGAGGAGCATGAGTAATCCTGCATATACGTTAACAATAAACGATGCAATAACAACTCCAATAATCGTAAATCCACTTGTAATGAGCTGTGATAGCACTTGAGTAAATACTGTTAAAATCGTTTCAGTATCATTAGTAATTCGCGCAACGACTTTACCTGCAGGCAAGTTATCAAAATATCTCACTGGAAGTTTTTGTATATGTCTAAATACTTTTAGGCGAATATTTTGAATGACTTTACTCCCGGCCTTTAGTGTAATTATTTTAGAATAATAGGCAACTAGACCATTTGTGATTTCAACGAGTAAATACACTAAAAGCATAATGACAATACCTTTAACAACGATATTATCTTTCACTAAATAGTTATCTAAAATAATTTTTAATATAAACGGACCGAATAAATTAAGTCCAACCGCAATTAAACTAAGAAGCGCACCAAATACAAGGAGAGATCGCTGACCAATTGTAAATTCATATAGACGTTTAATTTGGTTCAATCGTCTCACCCCCATGTTTAAAGTACTCATGTTGCGTTTTGTACCATCCATCTTTTTGAGTTAACTCATCATGTGTTCCTGACTGAACGATTTCACCGTCATCAATAACGATAATTTGATCTGCATGTTCAACCGCAGAAAGTCTATGTGTAATAATGATTGTTGTTTTATCTTTACGTGTTCGTTTTAATGCGTCGATAATATGTGCTTCAGTATTTGCATCAACCGCACTTAACGCGTCATCTAATATAAGAATTTCTGGATTTTTAATTAAACTTCGCGCAATTGAGATTCTCTGTTTTTGACCGCCAGATAACGCGACACCTTTTTCTCCAACTTTTGTTTCTAAACCATCAGACATATTATTTAAGTCGTTAATTAATGCACTATTTTCAATCGTAGCTTGCAGTTCTTCATCTGTAGCATTCTCTTTACCAAAGAGTATGTTTTCTCTCACTGTTTTACTAAATAAGAAATTCTCTTGAGGAACATATCCAATTAAATCTCTGAGTTCTTCTTTACTAATATCTTTAATCGGCTTCCCATCGATAATAAACGAACCATTTCCTTCAGTATAGTACTTTAAAAATTGCTTAATAAACGTTGTTTTACCGCTTCCAGTTTTACCAACGATTCCAAGTGTTTGCCCTTTTTTCAGTTCAAGATCAATTCCTCTTAAGTTATCTCTAGTAGATGTCGGATATGTAAACGAATAATTTTTAAACGACACGTCGTTATTTTTTACAGCTCCATCAGATAATAAGACGTCATCCGTTTCGTATAATACGTCTTCAATTCTATTTAATGATGCGCGCCCTCTTTCAGTAATATCTAACATCATTCCAAATGCAAACATCGGCCAAATCATCATATTTAAGTAAATATTAAACGTAATAAACTCTCCAAGCGTAACGATATCATTTTGGATAAAATAAGCACCCGCCGCAAACGAAATGATAAATGATGATGCGACAATCAACGTTGTGACTGGTTCAAATAGTGCTTCTAATCTTACAACTTTCATGACACGTTCAATGTAATTTGATGTCATCGCTTTAAAATCGTTATATTCTTCATTTTCTTGAACGTAACTTCTCGTTACTCTTACACCTTCAACGACCTCTAGTACATTATTATTCATTTTACCGAATGCTTCTTGTGCAGTCATATGATGATCCATAATCTTTCTACCAATTTTAACTTCAGTCACAATTAATAATGGAAGTGGTAATAGTGCAATAATCGTTAATACAGGATTAACGACGACCATCATCGTAATTAAAATAATCGTTCCGTATATTAGCGTATCTAAAATTGTAACAATTCCAGCCGTTGTTCCCATCGTAACACTGCGTAAATCATTCGTAATTCTTGCCATTAAATCTCCAGAGCTATTTCTTTCATAAAAAGACGGAGACATCGCCAAATACTTTTTTACTAAGCGCTTACGTAAAATCGCATCGATATGATACCCTGACTGAGAAATATAATATATGCTTAAAAATGTAAGCATATAAATTGATATAATAACAACAGAAAACAATAGGAGAATATTTCTCATTAGCGTGACAGTTAATGTTTCTGTCGTTATAAAATCGATTGTTTTCCCAATAATCAGTGGTGGCATAATTTCAAGTAAATTTAAAATAATTGCGGACACTAAAATTATAATGAATTTAAATTTATGCTTTTTATAGTACCAACTGATTTTCTTTAAAAAAGTAATCATCACATACTCCTTTCTTCTATATAATTACGTATAAAAATAGGAGGGAATCATCCCTCCTACTAATGATTTAACTATATATTACGATTTTTAAAATAATTATTCAATGCAATTATTCTTCGCCACGTGCAGCTTCGTCAGTAATTAAAATAACATTATCATGGTTATGAAGAATAGATGCTGGAACATCTTCAGACACTTTTCCACTTACAAATAATTCACGTGCACGTTGCTTATTGTCTCCTGAAATGAGTAAGATAATTTGTTTTGCTTTCATAATCGTTTTAAGACCCATTGATAGTGCTTCTGTTGGAACATCTTCTTTCTTCTCAAAAAATCTTGAGTTGTCTTCGATTGTTTCATCAGTTAACTGGACCTTATGTGTTAATGATCCAAAGCTCGTACCAGGTTCATTAAACGCAATATGTCCATTACGTCCAATCCCTAACACTTGAATGTCGATACCAACCTTGTCAATTAATGATTCATATTCTTTTACTTCTTTATCTAAGTCACTTGCGACGCCATCTAAAATATTAATATTTTCTTTAGGAATATCTAATTTACTAAATAAATGTTCGTCCATAAAATAGTGATAACTTTGATCGTCGTCTTCATCTAGACCAACATACTCATCTAAGTTGAACGTCGTTAAATGAGATAAGTCTAATTTTTCATCGTTAATAAGTGTTGCGAGTACGTCATACATTCCTTCTGGTGTTGAACCTGTCGCAAGCCCTAACGAAAATTTTTCGTTCTCTTTTAATGCGTCAAAGATAATTTGTGCTGCTTCACGACTCATATCTTCATACGTTTTCGCTTTAATTTCTTTAAAATTTGTCATTGTTTGCCTCCACTAAACTACAGAGTTGTAACCTTTGTTACATTCAGTACTTAACCACTATCTACGTTAAGTATTCATATATTATATTCCTTTTAAAATTAACTGTAAAACAATAACTGTAAAATATCATAGATTGATATAAAGACAAGTACGAAGAGTACAATTAATGAAATCACACCATATACAAATAACCACGACGGATGCTTGTAGTCCTTTGTAATATCTTTACGTTTAGACGCATGTAATACCCCACCTAATATCACAGGTATAATGAGTCCATTTAATATTGACGCTACTTTAATGAGCATCACATCTTCTCCAGCAAGTAAATAAACGAACCAACTCGTTAGTACAATCATCATTAAAATTGTGTCAATATGCGTTTTAATAATGACGTTTACTGGTTTAATAAACGTTCCAATCGTATACGTCGCCCCAATTATTGAGGAAATAGAAGCAGCAACAAATAAAATTCCGAGTGCGTATATTCCTATATCCCCAAAAATTTCTAAAAATGCTCCTTCTAATATATTATCTTCAAAGATAATGACATTTTTATTTGTTAACCCAAGAATTGTTAAAAATAATATAAAACGTACGGCCGTTACAATTAGCACACTATAAGCTGCTGATTTTGTCACTTCTTTTTTATATTGTTCACCTGTTACACCAACGTCAATTAAACGGTGCGCACCTGAGAAACTAATATATCCTCCTATAGATAACGCGACCATCGTAGCAATTGACGTAATTGTATTAAATTCAATGTCCGGAATTACTGTACGTGCAACTACAAGTGAATACGGTACATCAAACATAACAAATAAGAAACTTAACAAAATAATTGATGCGATAAAACTAAACAATACAATAACAAAAGTATAAAGTGTAATACGATTTTTATTGAATAGAAATATTAGTATTCCAATTAACAGACCAATGGATGCACCGAGTTTAACATCGATATTAAATAATAAACTCATGCCGATCCCAAGTCCGGCAATATTTAATATATTAAAAGCAACTCCACCAAGTAGTATAAGCACCGACGTAAATGGTAGAGATTTTGGGATAATTTTTTCAATGACAATATTTGCAGGTTGATTCACTGTAGTGAGTATTCTCCAAACGTTCATTTGAATACCTAACTCGATAATTGCGGTCATTATAATAATAAATGCTAAATTTTCTTTAAATTGAAACGTATCCTCAGCTGTCGATAATAAAAATAAAGGACCAATTGAAGCGCTGGCCATTAAAAATATCGCACTAAAAATTTTACGTTTAGTTGTAACAGTTTGATTCATGACCCTCACCCCAATTGATCCTTTTTAATAAAGTGGTTTTAATATGTTATTAAATTGTTGTGTAACAAATAGCTTACGCCCTATAAAGCGTAAATAAGTTCCGAAATTAGTCGTTTCAACATCTGATGAAATGACAAGTTCAGAACGTGACTCTACTGGCACGACGTTAATCATCGTGTGAAGTAAAAAGTCAAAACCATAAATCGTAAACTCTAAACGACGATTTTCAACATGTTTCGTTATTTTTCCTAAATAAGTCTGTCCATTAAAAGTAATTTGAAATTTTGTTCCTTCTCTTCTTAAGTCTTTTGATTCAGATACATATTTAATATCTGATAGTCCTTCAATTGAATCGATAAGTGTTTCATCTGATGATAAATACTCAAAAAATGTTTCTGGCAGTAGTTCTAATTCTTTGTTGTGAAAATATAGTTGAAGTTCCATTGATTTCTCCTCATATCTTAAATAATAAAGTTACCAAGCACATCGTTTACGTCGTGTACAACTACGAACGCAGATTCATCGTTTTTCTTAATGACACGTTTTAATCGACCGAGTTGGTTTTTGTTAATAACAATGTATAATACATCTTTGTTTTCTTGTGTATAATATCCTCTACCGTGCATGATCGTTACACCACGCTTAATGTCTTTTGTAACGTGTTCAGCGAGTAGCTCTGATTTATTTGAGATAATCGTCACTGCTTTTTTAGGATTCATACCTTCTATAATGAAGTCCATGACTTTTGTTGCAACGTATAATGCAATTATAGTAAGTAATACTCTTTCTAAAGGAATTACTGTTAGACCAGAAAGTACAACGAGTAAATCAAAGAACAGTAGCGCATAAGAAACATTTACATCTAAATATTTGTTTGCGATACGTGCTAAAATTGTCGTACCAGCAGTCGTTGCACCAACTCTAAAGATTAACCCTATACCAATACCAATGAGCATCCCACCAAAAATCATATTGACAATAACATTTTCAAATTGCATTTGCCATGACTCTGTAAACCAAAGCATCAGTGACGTCATTGGAATTGAGAATATTGTATAATACATCGCGCGACGCGATAAAAATTTAAAACCAATTGCTAAAATAATTGAGTTAATAATTAAGTTCGTTAGTGCTGTAGACCAGCCAAATGCATAGAAAAGTATGATCGATATCCCGATAACCCCGCCTTCAGCGAGATTCCCACCGATCATAAACGTATTAACCCCTACTGCGAATATAAAAGAGCCGATAGTAATAACGACCGCGTTAATTAATGTTTGGACAGTCAAATTTTTGTTAAATGAAAGCTTTCGCTTGTTAAAACTTTCAATCTTTTCTTTTTTATTCGCTTCCATTTAATCGACTCCTTTTATTAATAGTATAAGTTTAATTTTATAAGATTTGAGAACTTTATTCAATGCACTTAACGAGTTAATTCACACCTTTGATATAATTGACATGATAAAAGAAAGGAGAATTTTAATGAAATCAATGACCCCATTCCTAATGTTTGAAGGGCGTGCGGAAGAAGCAATTTTATTTTATAGATCAGTGTTTAAAGATTTTGAAGTTATGTTTATAAACTACTTTGAAGCAGGCGATATGAAAGGTAAAGTGATGCAAAGTCTTGTGAATATTCATGGAAACAACATTATCATTAATGATGCTTCAATTACTCATGACTTTTCATTCACACCATCCATGAATTTTTTCATCGAATGTGAAACAGAACAAGAGCAAATTGATTTGTATGAAAAATTTAAATCGAAGGGTTCAATATTAATGCCATTAGATGATTATGGTTTTAGTAAACAATATGCATTTGTCACTGATCCTTTTGGTGTTGGTTGGCAGTTAAACTTATCTGAATAAAATAAAAAAAACCGAAGTCTTTTGACTTCGGTTTTAATCTATATCACGTATTTATTAATAAAAATACGAATTATCCAAGTAATTTAGAGAAAATGTTTGTAAATTTACGGTTAGATTTACTTTCTTTAAGAATTTTATTGTTTAAAGCCTCAGTTTTATATTCTTTAATACGTTGTTCAACCGGAATAATGTTAGTAGTATACAATTTGTTTCCTCCTAATTTTATTATTTATTTCATTACGTTGTTTTCTTTACTGTCTTAATTATAGGCTTTAAATCAACGTTTATCAATGTTTTTGATTGTTTAAAACTAAAGTAAATCTATTGATAATATTCTGTTATTTCAATATTATTATTATGAAAATGAAATATAATTTCGTTATTTTTTATAATTAATTAAATTATACATATGAATGTATATTAATACGCATGATAACGTTTTATTATCATTATTATAAGTTTTTAGATAATTAATACATATTAACAGTACATTTTACACTGAAATTTTAGTGTAAAATGTATACGTTTTCCTATAATTCATTAAAAAAAGAATGTGCTTTCACACATTCTTTTTCAACTATTTTTTGTTTCTATTTTTAAATACCGCAGTACTTAGCACGTGTGGTATGTCGTAAATATCTTTTTTCTCAGTACTTTGAAGCATATCATCAATTTCTTTTAAGACTGATTCTTTACGATGATCACTAAAACGAGAGAGCCAAGATGAGGTTTCAATTCTCTTTAACCATTCTTCATCAGTAAACTTTACTTGGTAATCTTTCTTAAAAAGATTTGTTAAGTCAAATTTATGATAGTTAAAGTCACTAAACCATTCGACTGGGAAACTGTTAATCATTTGAATCGAATATTTTTTAGATCCTGCAGGTTCTAATTGGTTGTACTTAGAGTTAGAACGAATAATTCTCATTGTTTCTTTCATCATTGAGTTATTTACTCTAAATCCTAAATCTGAAATAATCATTAACCCATGTGGTTTTAATAATCTTTTCACTTCTTTTACCGCTTCATTTGAGTCAAAATATTGCCATGCACGAAGTGCAAATATAATGTCATAGCCTTCATCTTCAACAAGACCCGTATCTTCTGCAAGTCCGTCGTAAAACGTTACATTTTTACCATTCGTATAGCTTTTTCCCATATTTCTAAATGCTTCACTTGGTTCTAATGCGTCAACAACCGCACCTTTATCTGAAAGCATTGCTGATAAAAAACCAGGACCGGCACCAAGATCTAGTACGCGTTTTCCATTAAAATCTACACCCATTTGTTCTAATCCATTAAAAAGTTCTTCTGGAATATCGTTACGACTATTAAAGTATTCTTCTTCAAAATTTTGTAGCTTAAAACTCATTTGTTATCCATCCTTATAATTCAATCTGTTTTATTGTATTCTCACTATAATTAGCTGTATAATTAATAGATAATTGTTTATGTATAAATTTGGAGTGAATCATTTATGTCTAAAACGTTACTGGCATTTACATTAATTGCGCTAATGATTTTATTATCCTTCTGGGGTGTGACATTTGTTGCACCGAATTTTGGTTACGCACGATCAGTCGCAATTTCTATTATATTAGGAAGTGTTGCAGGTTTCTACATATATACTATTATTGATAACAATTATTTAGATTAACGAGGAGGGTCTTTCCTTGGAACAGACGACAGAAAAACCAGATTATCGGTTGATTATCATTTTAATTAGTGGTGCATTTATTGCATTTTTATCAAACACATTTTTAAACGTTGCATTACCTTCAATTAAAAACGACTTTAATATTTCAACAGGAAGCGTTCAATGGGTATCCACGTCATACATGTTAGTCGCTGGAGTAATTATACCAATGACCGCCTACTTCATGAATCGTTTTAGTGCAAAAAAGATATTCTTAAGTGCGATGGGATTATTTTTAATTGGAACGACAATTGCAGGATTCTCATTTGCATTTCCAATGTTAATTGTTGGACGTATGATTCAAGCAACCGGAGCTTCTATTTTAATGCCCTTACTTATGAATACGATGATTCGTAGTTTCCCTCCTGAAAAACGCGGAACTGCGATGGGATTATTCAGTTTAGTTATGTTCTTCGCACCGGCAATTGGACCGACACTTTCAGGGATTATTATTCAAAAACATGATTGGCACGTATTATTTTTAATGATGATTCCTTTATTAATCATCATTTTGATTTCTGGTTATATCTTACTTCCAGACGTAACCGTTCAAAAGAAAGCCGTGATGGATATTCCATCAGTTATTATGTCAACGATTGGATTCGGTGCTTTATTATACGGACTCGTTTCAGCGGGTAACAATAAACTTCTAGCGATAGAGACATTTGTTCCAATACTCATTGGTGTAATAGTCATTTACTTCTATGTCATAAGACAAATGAAATTAGAAGTACCAATGTTAAATTTTAGAGTATATAAGTACCGTATGTACTTACTTGGTACACTAATTAGTATGGCGACAAACATGGGATTATTTGCTGGAATGATTTTAATTCCAATATTTTTACAAGATATTCAAAATAGAACACCTCTAGAAACAGGTCTTCTAATGTTACCAGGCGCGTTAATTTTAGGTTTCTTATCTCCCGTATCTGGAAAATTATTTGATATGTATGGGCCTAAAGTAATGGCAATTACTGGTTTAGCACTCGCAACAGTAACAACTGCATTTTTAGGTCGTCTTACAATTGACACAAGTTTTTCTTATATTTTAACAATTTACGTTATTCGAGCATTTGGTATGACTCTAGTTAACACACCTGTGATGACCAACGGAATGAACGATTTACCAAGAGAACTAACACCAGATGGATCTTCACTCAACTCGATGCAAAATCAAGTGTCTGGAGCTGTAGGAATCGCCTTACTCATTTCAGTTATGCAAGGATATGTAAACTTTAAATTAAGAACGATAGATTATGTAACACCTGAAATTGAAAATGAAATAATGATTCAAGGTATTAACTTAGCATTTAACGTTGGAGCAGTATTTATGGGGCTTGGACTCATTACTGCATTCTTTTTAAAGCGTGTCTCAAGTGACGATATTCTGGATAGTAAATCATTCTCTGCACGACCTGTTGGAGAAGCACGAAAAATAAACCGTAAAGAAGATTAATCTTCTTTACGGTTGTTTTTTATCGTTCAGCAATTCTTTTTAC
>DWXM01000034.1 GCA_019119225.1 Candidatus Nosocomiicoccus stercorigallinarum | reverse complement strand
CGTCCTTTACCCCACGGGCTGTCCCAGCTGATTTCATCTTCTTTTTCGTGTTTCCAAAGTGTAAAATCTAATGGATCTTCTTTACTCTCGCCTTGCTGGATACGTGCACCAACTTTTAAATCGTCAATCGACTGTTTAGAAAGTTGCCCATAATCTTTATATGAACGTGTTTTAAAATAGACATCACCATCTTTTTCATATGCATGACCTTTGTCGATTAACGTTTGGATGAATTCGATAATATCATCCATATGATCCATAACTCTCGGGTGTATGTCTGCTTGTTTAACGTTTAATGCACCTGTATCTTCAAAGTATGCGTTGATAAATTTGTCCGCAATTTCAGGCACTGTTTCGCCTGTTTCTTTTGAAGCATTAATCAATTTGTCATCAACGTCAGTAAAGTTAGAAACGTACGTTACGTCGTATCCTTTATATTGTAAATATCTTCTTACTGTGTCGAAGACGATTGCTGGACGTGCGTTACCAATATGGATGTAGTTGTATACTGTCGGTCCACAGACGTACATTTTTACTTTACCTTCTTCAAGTGGGATAAATTTTTCTTTTTTACGTGTGAGTGTATTATATATGAGAACCATCTTTTACCTCATTCCTCTCTCTTTGTTTAAATTCTGAGATTTCTTTTTCTAAGTCTAAAATTTTATTTAAAATTGGGTCTGGTAAATTTCTGTGGTTTAACGTATCTGAAGGCACACGTTTACCGTGGCGTCTGACGATATGCCCTGGAATACCTACGACCGTTGAATAAGAAGGTACATTTTTAAGCACTACAGAGTTCGCACCAATGTTCGTGCCTTCACCGATTGTAATATTACCAAGTACTTGTGCGCCTGTTGCGACGAGTACTTTATCTTCAATCGTAGGGTGACGCTTACCTTTTTCCTTACCCGTACCACCAAGTGTTACGCCTTGGTATAGAGTAACGTCGTCACCGATTATTGTCGTTTCTCCGATGACAATACCCATTCCATGGTCGATGAAAAGTCTACGACCAATCGTCGCGCCTGGATGAATTTCAATACCTGTCAGAAATCGAATCAATTGAGAAATTATACGCGCAATTACATGCATCTTTCTTTTATAAAACCAGTTGGCAACTAAATGGCCCCAAATAGCGTGCATACCGGAATACGTTAGAAATACCATCATACGACTCGTCGCTGCTGGATCAAGTTTTTGAACCATATCGATATCTTCTTTAACTCTCTTAAACATTGTCTCTCCTTTAATTATACCCTTATAGTAGGGTACTGTGTGTTTTATGCGGCTGGTACTTAGTGTGAGTGGCTTATGGGTGTAACTATTTAACAAAAAATAGTCGAATATGTTAAAAATATTAATATATTTAACAGAAATTAGTTTTTTTATCGTTTTTTGTAAAATAAATGTAGATAATGAACAGTTTCAACTGAATACAAACTGTTTTTGTTAAATAAAAGGATATATCTTACAAATTCGAATGTTCTTTGTAAATTAAACGATAAAAAGACCGCTCTAAATATTGCGTTGAGGTATTCTTAGTACCTTTAACCTCTAAAGTTAGTAAAGAAACCCCTGCTCACTCTTCAATTAATTAAAAAACACCCCTGCCCTAATACGGACAGAGGTGCGTCGCACGGTTCCACTCTGATTTTTCCTTTAATATTGCATCTTTAATTATTGCAGTTCTCTAAATAACAGTGTTGCTTTCACACCAGCCAAGCAATCTCTGATTTCACATTATTTAAATACTTTGAACAAAGGAATTATATATCGTTTTTTAATTCTTTTCAAGCTTAGAGACTTCTAATAACATTCTCAATGCGCGCGAGTACTGTATCTTTTCCAAGTAATTCTAAAGCATTTGGAAGTTCTGGTCCTTTTGTTTCACCAGTTGTCGCAACTCGGATTGGCATAAATAATTTTTTACCTTTGATGCCGGTTGCTTTTTGCACTTCTTTGATCGCTTTTTTAATGTTATCTGCTTTAAAGTCTTCTAAGTTGTTAAACGTTTCTTTTAATGCGTCCATTAACTCAGGCACTTGTTCTTCAGCTAAAACAGCTTTCGCATCTTCATCGTATGTCACTTCTGTTTTAAAGAACTGTTCAGATAATTCAACGATTTCTGCAGCGTAACTCATTTGAGGTTGGTACAATGCAACTAATCGTTTTGCCCAATCAAGTTCTTCTTCTGAAGCATTTTCACTTACAACTCCTTCTTTTACTAAGAATGGTAACGCAAGTTCAAACACCGCTTCAGTATCTTTTTGTTTCATGTACTGGTTGTTTACCCATGCTAATTTTGTCTTGTCGAAGAATGCTGGTGATTTTGATAGACGGTCTTCAGTGAATAACTCAATGAATTCATCTTTAGAGAAAATTTCTTCTTCCCCACCTGGAGTCCAACCAAGTAATGCGATGAAGTTAAATAGTGCTTCTGGTAAGTAGCCAAGTGCTTCATAGTCTTCAATGAATTGTAAAATTCCACTGTCACGTTTAGATAACTTTTTACGCTCTTCGTTTACGATTAACGTCATGTGACCAAATTCTGGTGCTTCAAAACCGAGTGCTTCATACACCATAAGTTGACGTGGTGTGTTTGAGATATGGTCATCTCCACGCAATACGTGCGTAATATCCATTTCGTGATCGTCGATAACAACTGCGAAGTTGTATGTCGGTGTACCATCTTTTTTCACAATGACCCAGTCTCCAATACCGTTTGAATCAAACGACACGTCACCTTTTACCATGTCGTTAAACGTGTATGTTTTATCTTTTGGCACACGGATACGAATTGATGGTTCTCTACCTTCAGCAATAAACGCTTCTTCTTCTTCTTTTGTTAAGTGTGCATGTTTACCACTGTATTTTGGTTGTTGGCCGTTTTTCAGTTGTTCTTCACGTTCAGCTTCTAATTCTTCAGCTGTCATATAGCAGCGGTATGCTTTATCTTCTTCTAGAAGTTTGTCGATGTATGGTTTATAAATATGACTACGCTCAGATTGACGATACGGACCATAATCTCCTCCAACGTCTACTGACTCATCCCAGTCGATACCTAACCATTTTAAATAGTTTAACTGTGACGCTTCACCTTCGTCGACGTGACGTGCTTTGTCTGTATCTTCAATACGAATGATGAATTCCCCGTCGTAGTGACGAGCGAATAGGTAGTTAAATAACGCACTTCTTGCGTTTCCGATATGGAGATATCCTGTTGGACTTGGTGCGTATCTTACTCTTACTTTACTCATTGTTTAACCTCTTTCTTTTAATAAAATAACTGCTTCACTTGCGATTCCTTCTTGTCGGCCGATTGGACCGAGCTTTTCATGCGTCGTCGCTTTGACGTTAACGTTATCTATAGACGTTTTTAATAAACGCGCAACATTTTCTCGAATGTCGTCAATATGCGGTCTAAATTTCGGTGCTTCTGCAATTATTAACGCATCGACGTTACCGACTTCATAATTTTTCTCAAACATTTTTTCAACGACTTCACTTAAAAGAAGTTGTGAATCCATGTCTTTATACTTTGGATCATTATCTGGGAAAAACTTGCCAATATCTCCAAGTGCTAACGCACCTAAAATCGCGTCGGCAATCGTATGGAGTAACACATCCGCATCACTATGGCCGATGAGTCCTTTATCGTGATCGATTTCAAGGCCTCCAATAATTAACGGACGCCCACTCGTTAACTGATGAACGTCATATCCGTGACCGATTCTCATTCATCTCTACTCCTTAATATTGCTTCAGATTGAATTAAATCTTCCGTCGTTGTAATTTTAATATTATTATACGTCGAATCGACGACAAATACATCGTGTCCGAATGCTTCGACCATCATCGCATCATCGGTTACTTGTAAATGCCTGTCTCTCGCATAATGATATGCATCCATTAATAAATTATAACAAAAAGCTTGTGGCGTGTGCACCTCGACGGTCGTATCTCTGTCAATTGTGTCTACAACTTTTCCGTCAACGACCTTTTTTAATGTGTTTTTCGTTTGTACACCACAAATCACAGCGTCTTTTTTCACGACTGCTGTTTTCAATCTTGTAAGCGTGTCGTCATCTAAAAATGGACGGGCTGCGTCATGCACAAAAACATAGTCAGTTTTTGCATGAACTAGCGCGTTATATATTGAATCTTGGCGCTCTTTACCACCTACGACGATTTTTTCTATTTTATTTAAATCTTTTAAATCCTCTTCTAATAGATGAATCTCTTCTTTTCCGGTTGCGATAATTATCGCACTGCAGTCTCGGTCGTTCTCAAAAATTTCTACTGTTCGTTTAATAATCGACTTACCATTTAATTCATAACGAATTTTATTGAACCCAAGGCCCATTCGTTTTCCAATACCGGCTGCTGGAATAATCGCTGTGTAATTCATGATTTCTCTCCAAGTTTTGTAAATATAATTCTTCCAGAGTGTGTTTGTAAAATCGACGTCACTTCAACGGTAACTGTTTCATTAATATAAGATACTCCAGCATCTAAAACGACCATCGTACCGTCTGTTAAATAACCGACCCCTTGATTATCTTCTTTTCCAGCTTTTGTAATAAGAATTTCAAACGTGTCTCCTTGCTGGATGTGTAACTGCATCGCTTCACTAAGTTCGTTTACATTTAATACGGTAATCTTATGTACTTTAGCGACACGATTTAAATTATAATCCGTCGTTAAAATTGCAGCTTTTTCATCTTTAGCGAGTTCAATAAGTTGTTGGTCGACATCTAGCTTATCGTACTGAATAGATTTTATTTTAACGTGTTCGGAATATTTTTGAAGCTCATTTAGAATGTCTAAGCCATGTTGTCCTTTATCTCGCTTAATATGATCCGTCGAATCCGCAATGAGTTGTAACTCATCTAATACGAACTGCGGGACAATAATTTCTCCTTCTAAAAATCCCGATTTTAAAACTTCAAGCACTCTACCGTCGATAATAACACTTGTATCTAATAATTTTTTCGTTAAGTTTTTAGGTGCTCGGTTAAAGAGCTCTAGTACTTCGTTCGTCTTTTTTAAACCGAGTTGATAGCCTAAATATCCAAGAATCACTGCAGATATGAGTGGTAGTATTTCTCTAACAATTGGAATGTCTAGCATATTTGATAAAAGCGTAATAAAAACAGTAAACAATAAACCAACTAACATTCCAATCGTTGCGAAAAATATTTCTGTGACGTTGTTTGATAATAGTTTTCGTTCTACTTTCTTTAAACCTTTTACAAAATAAGGTAGCGTCCATAAAGTGGCCGCTAAAAATACTATCCCACCAATTGCACCATATAAAAATACGTTATTAATTGCATCTGGTAACCTTAAATTTGTAGAGTGATAACACCATACCCCAAGTGTTACACCTGTAAGAAAGTAGACGAGTGTTAATAGCCATCTTAACATTCGTCCATCTCCCTTTATTAATTTTTATAGACTTCTCTCATTGCATCTTTTAAATGTTTTGCACCAATCACTTCAATATCGACAGGCGCTAAACCTTGTAAGTTTGACGCTGGAATAATCGCACGATTAAACCCAAGTTTTGCTGCTTCTTGAAGACGCTGTTCGATTTTAGTCACACGCCTAATTTCTCCAGTTAACCCAACTTCACCGATAAAGCACGTATCTCCTCGAACTGAAATATCTTTAAAACTAGATGCGATTGCCATAATAACTGCAAGGTCAACTGCTGGTTCGTCTAATTTCACACCTCCAGCGACTTTTATATACGCATCGTGCTGCTGCATGAGTAATCCTTCAGACTTTTCAAGTACTGCCATAAGTAGAGATAATCTATTATGGTCGATACCTGTAGCCATACGTCTTGGATTATGGAAATGTGTCGGTGTGACGAGTGCTTGTATTTCAACGAGCATTGCACGTGTGCCTTCCATCGCACAAACAATCGCAGAGCCTGGCGTATTTTTACTACGCTCTTCTAAAAAGATTTCTGACGGATTGAGTACTTCTTTTAGACCGTCATACTTCATTTCAAAAATACCCATTTCGTTTGTCGAACCAAAACGATTCTTCACCGCTCTTAGTACTCTAAACGTATGATGCTGATCTCCTTCAAAATATAACACCGTGTCTACCATGTGCTCAAGTAACCGTGGACCTGCGATTTGACCATCTTTAGTGACGTGACCGACGATAAATGTCGCGATATTTTGCCCTTTTGCGATATTCATAATGGACTGCGTAGATTCACGGACTTGAGACACACTTCCTGGTGCACTTGTAACATCTGGATGAAAGATTGTTTGAATAGAGTCAATAATTAAAAAGTCAGGATTTAACTTTGTGATTTCATCGTGTATATAAAATAAATTCGTCTCTGCATAGACATGTAAGTTAGACGCATCATTTGTAATTCGATCTGCGCGCATTTTAATTTGTTCGAGTGACTCTTCTCCTGAAACGTACAAAACATTATACTCTTCTGCGAGTGTGAGTGCCGTTTGGAGTAAAATCGTAGATTTCCCAATTCCTGGGTCACCACCAATTAAAATAAGCGAACCATCGACGATGCCTCCACCTAACACGCGGTCAAATTCTCCACTTTTTGTATGGGTACGTGGTGCTTCTTTTTTACTTATTTTAGATAATTGTGTCGCTTTTGTTTTTTCATTAGATACTTTACCTAATGTCCCGCGGCCTTTGGCTTTTTGTTCTTTATGAACAATCGACTCTTCCATTTGGTTCCAGGCGCCGCAGTTCGGACATCTACCGTACCATTTTGGAGACTCATATCCACATGCTAAACATTCAAAAACTGTTTTTGTTTTTGCCATTTGTCGAAGATATCCTCCTCTTTTGTATTACACATTATTATATAGTTTTATAAAGAATTATGAAAGTTTTGATAATCGATAAAAATAGGGCTAAAACTGATGATATCAGTTCTAGCCCTGTAGTATTATTCATTTTCCGCTACTGGTGATTTTTCTTTCGTATCGACTTTAAATTTGTCATCTTTAAAGTCTACAAATACAGTTTTCCCTGTGATTTCTTCACCGCGTAGTATTGCTTCACTAAGTGTGTCTTCAACATTTTTCTGGATACTCCTAGATAATGGTCTTGCACCAAATTCTTTGTCGTATCCGTCATCAACAAGTGCTGTTACTGCGTCACTTGTTAACTCAACGTGAACGTTACGGTCTTCTAAACGTGCGTTTAAATCGTCAATCATCAGTGACACAATCTCTTCTAAGTGTTCTTTTTCTAAGCTGTGGAAGACAATAATATCGTCCACACGGTTAATGAATTCTGGTCTAAATGTGTTTTTCAGTTCTTTCATCATCGTATTACGAATTGTTTCATAGTCCTCAGATTGTTCTGTTGAACCGAAACCGACAAACTTATTGTCTCTTAACTCTGTGGCACCAACGTTTGACGTCATAACAATCACTGTATTTCTAAAGTCAACAGTACGACCTGTTGAGTCTGTTAAACGACCATCATCTAACACTTGAAGTAGCATGTTAAAGACGTCTGGATGTGCTTTTTCAATCTCATCAAAGAGAATGAGTGAGTATGGTTTTCTGCGGACTTGTTCAGTTAACTGACCACCATCATCATATCCAACGTATCCCGGAGGAGAACCGACAAGTCTAGCAACACTGTGCTTTTCCATATACTCAGACATATCGACACGAATCATCGCATCATCTTCACCGAATAGTGTTTCAGATAGTGCTTTTGCAAGCTCTGTTTTACCAACACCCGTTGGTCCTAAGAAGATAAAGCTACCAATCGGACGTTTAGGGTCTTTTAACCCTGCTCTTGCACGGCGTACTGCTTTAGATATTGATTGCACCGCTTCATTTTGTCCGATGACTCTATCGTGTAAAATACTCTCTAAGTTTAACAGTCGATCTGATTCTTCTTCAGCAATTTTTTGTAGCGGAATACCTGTCATTTTAGAAATGACGATTTCGATATCACCGCGTGTCACTTTTTGTTTTTCTGAAGACTGAGAATTTTTCCAGTTGTTTTCGAGTGTTTCTAATTTTTCTTCAATTTTCGTTTGGTCATCACGGTATTTAGCAGCCGCTTCGAACTCTTGAGACTGAACTGCTGCATTTTTCTCTTTTTTAACTTTTTCTAACTCGTCTTCTAAATCTTTTAAGTCTGGTGGTGACATATGAGATTTAAGACGTACTTTTGATGACGCTTCGTCAATTAAGTCGATTGCTTTGTCTGGTAAGAATCTATCTTGAACATATCTATTAGACATGACTGCTGCAGCGTCAAGTGCTTCATCAGTAATTGTAACTCCGTGGTGTGCTTCGTAACGGTCACGTAATCCTTTTAAGATTAAGACCGTGTCTTCTACTGATGGTTGGTCAACGATAACCGGTTGGAAACGTCTTTCGAGTGCTGCGTCTTTTTCAATATGTTTACGGTACTCTTCTAACGTTGTTGCACCGATAACTTGTACTTCTCCTCTAGAAAGTGATGGTTTTAAGATGTTTGACGCATCCACAGAACCTTCAGCACCACCTGCACCAATTAACGTGTGCATTTCGTCGATAAATAAAATAACATTCCCTGATTTTTTAATTTCATCGACAACTTTTTTCATACGCTCTTCGAATTCTCCGCGGTATTTTGTACCAGCGACGACGGTACCCATATCTAACATCATGACGCGTTTATCTTTTAATGTAGATGGGACTTCATTTTTAACAATTTGTTGAGCGAGTCCTTCTGCTACTGCTGTTTTACCGACCCCAGGCTCACCAATTAATACTGGATTGTTTTTCGTACGACGTGATAACACTTCGATAACACGTGTGATTTCATCAGAACGTCCGATTACTGGGTCTAAACTACCATCTGATGCTTTTTTCGTTAAGTTTGTCGCAAGACTATCTAAAGTTGGTGTGTCTGACTCTTCTTTAGTTTCTTGAGATTTAAAGTTTTGCGGATTACCGAGCATACGAATCACCATCGCACGTGCACGTGTAATGTTTAAACCAAGTGAAGATAATACGCGCGCTGCGATTCCTTCAGTTTCACGGATTAAACCGAGTAATAAGTGCTCTGTTCCAACAAAATTATGATGAAGTTTACGTGCTTCATCCATCGATAGTTCAATTACGCGTTTCGCACGTGGCGTGTAGTGAAGTGTTGTTGGTGTTTCTGTCCCTTCAGTGACGAATTTACTAATTTCTTTTTCGATCACTGGTTCAGTAATATCAAAAGCGTTTAGTACTTTTGCTGCGATTCCTTCTTGTTCTCTAACAAGGCCAAGCAGTAAATGTTCCGTACCAATATTTGAATGTTTTAAGCGAATTGCTTCTTCCTGTGCATACGCAAGTACGCGCTGTGCACGTTCAGTTAATTTACCGAATAACATATATTATTTTCCTCCTAAAGTACGTTTTAAAAATGTAGCACGCGCTTTATTTTCCGCTGCTTCTAGATGTACAGATTCTACGTCTTCTAATCCCTGACGGATAAATGCGTGCTGAATTTGCTTTAACAATGCTTGAAACTCAAAATTTTCAAGTTCTAAAATGTTCATATCTACGCCGTATTTAATATGACTTAAATGCATCGCTGCTTCATCTAACGACATTTGTTCAGCGTATCTTAGTAACCCGTATGATCTGAATATCGCATCACGCACCGTCAGTGCACGATTATGATAAAACCATTCTCTCATACGTGTTTCTTCATATATAATTTGTTCTTTTATTTCATCTAAATGGTGAATAATTTCTAACTCACTTAGCCCAAGTGTCACTTGATTAGAGAGTTGATAAACGTCACCGACTGGATTTGACCCTTCTCCATAAATACCTCTTAACGTATACCCCATTCTCGTTAAAACATCACGTAATCTTCGAATACGGTTATTTCTCGTTAATGCCGGTAAGTGTAACATAACTGAAGCACGTAAACCCGTACCGACGTTTGTAGGGCATGCCGTTTTAAATCCGTATTGACGATCGAACTGGTAATCAAAATCTTTTTCAATCGTATCATCGATGTCAGAGGCAATTTCATATAGTTCCTCGAGTGAGTGTCCAACATTCATCACTTGGATTCTAATATGGTCTTCTTCTCCGACCATAATCGATGTCGATTCGTCCTCACTTACAATTAACGAATGCCCTCTACGTTTAAATAGTGGACTGATTAAAAACTTTTCTATCATTAATTGTTTTTCAATCTCTGTCAAATCGTCCATTTTAATGACTTCAAAGTCTTTGTACTTATTACTAATTGTTTTTGTAACCTCATCGTACTCTGACTTATCTTGGATTAAGTGTGGATATGTTAATCCTTCGAGATTTCTAGCGAGGCGGATACGTGAAGACATCTCGATTGGTGCGTTTGGACTATTTTTCAGCCAAGGACTCGTCTTCATCGTTACCATCCTCCTTTAAGGCTTTAATTTCATCTCTAATAATTGCTGCTTCTTCAAACTCTTGTGCTTTTACAAGTTTTTCGAGTTTCTTTTCAAGCGCTTCAATTTTTTCTTCTTGTTTTAAACACTTTTCATAAGATCCTGGCACTTTTCCTGTATGGCTATCTTTTAAAAGTTGTGCACGGTTTATAATTTGATTTGCTTCTTCACTAAATGTTTTATAACAATCACCACAGCCAAATAAACCATTATCTCGTATCGATTGTAGTGTCGAACCACATGTAGGACAAGTTTTTACTTCTGATTGTGACTTCAATATAAATTTATTTAGTGAGTGATGATGCTGGTGTTTTGTGTCATTATTGTTTTGTAGTAATTCGTGTGCGCATGTGTCGCATAAAAATAGTTCGTTTTTTTGATTGTTTTGACTAATCGACACTTGAATCATCGCTTCACGCTTATGACATCTTTCGCATCGCATACAATCACTCCTCGTATAATATTGCTT
Source organism: Candidatus Nosocomiicoccus stercorigallinarum (assembly GCA_019119225.1). Lineage (GTDB taxonomy): Bacteria > Bacillota > Bacilli > Staphylococcales > Salinicoccaceae > Nosocomiicoccus > Nosocomiicoccus stercorigallinarum. The sequence continues at coordinate 25,297 of DWXM01000034.1, read as the reverse complement.
CAATTACGTTACGCATAATATGTGCGCGTAATATATCTCTTTCAGGTAATTCGATTAATAATGTTTCTCTTAAAATAATTCTATCCATAATACGCGCTTCATTATAAGTGATGACTTCTGCGTCGTACATCGATTGAATTAAATGTTGAGCGTTCGTTTGAGACAGTTTGTTACCGATTAGACTTAATATATGTTCTAAATAATCTGCTTTGTTATGAGTTTCTATTTTAGTAATTCTAATGTAGCCACCGCCCCCACGCTTACTTTCAACAATGTAACCGAGTTCGTTTGTAAACCGCGTTTTAATAACGTAGTTCAGCTGAGACGGTACACAATCGAATTTCTCTGCGATTTGTGCACGTTTAATTTCAACGCGTTCATTATGAGACTCTGCAATTTTTTGCTTCAAATAAGCCTCAATAATATCCGACATGTTTCGCATAGAATCACCTCTTTTGACCTTCTTTGACTATAGTATAACTTATTTGACCTATTTTAATCAATTGCAACGCATTTTTAAATATTATATATGATGTTTTTCACTTCATATATTATCTATAAAAACCTTTACATCCATTGTTATGAATAGGTATAATACTTTTGACGACTACATAATTTACAGGGGTGTCTTTATGAATATAATATGGGGAGTTATCGGTATTGCTGTAACTTTTTTCCTCGCTTGGATTGCTAGTTCCGATAGAAAGCGTGCGTTTAAAAAGTGGAAACAAATACTGTTATTACTCGCTCTACAACTATTATTTGCCTTCTCAATTCTTTCAACTGGAGCTGGGCAAAGAGTAGTTGAAGGTTTAGCATTTGGTTTCGGAAAACTACTCGAATTTGCAGCGGAAGGTACTAGTTTTGTTTTTGGTCCATTAATGATCGATGCAAACGGAGAAGCACAATTCGTTTTCTTCTTTAACGTATTAATTCCTATTATTGTTATTTCAGCACTAATTGGGGTTTTACAATACTTAAGAATTTTACCAGCTATCATCCATGGATTAGGATGGATTTTATCAAAAATTACAGGTATGGGCTTCATAGAATCATATAACGGAGCTGCATCAATGTTTTTAGGACAATCTGAAGTGTTTGTTTCATTAAAAAACCAAATTCCATTACTTGGTGAACAACGTCTCTACACACTTGCAGCGCAAGCAATGAGTTCTATTTCACTATCGATGGTAGCAGCATATATGACTTTACTAGCGCCTGAATACGTAATTACAGCGATTATTTTAAACTTATTCAGTGTTTACATCATTGTACATATCATTAACCCATACGACTTACCAGAAGAAGAAAACTATACAGCATCTGAATCAAATCCAGATGAAGGTAAATCTTTCTTCCAAATTCTGAGTGACTATATTTTACAAGGTGCGCTAATTGCAGTTATCGTTGGGGCAATGCTTATTGCGTTTAACGCATTAATTGCAATTTTAAACAACTTATTCTTAGCAATTCCTGGATCATCATTAACATTCCAAGATATTTTAGGGTATATTTTAATGCCACTTGCGGTATTAATTGGTGTTCCATTTGCCGAAGCACATGAAGTTGGTATCTTAATGGCAACGAAGCTTGTGACAAATGAGTTTGTTGCGATGGAAAACTTACAACTCGTTAAAGAAACACTTGGACCAAGAACACAAGCAATGATTTCAGTATTCTTAGTGTCATTTGCAAACTTTGGTTCTATCGGTATTATCGTTGGAACAGTTAAAGGTATTCATGCAAAATCTGGAGATTTAATTGCAAAATTCGGTTTAAAACTTGTCTACGGTGCATCACTAGTATCTGTTTTAAGTGCGGTTATCGTAGGATTATTCATAAGATAATTTTAAAGGTATGTCATTTGGCATACCTTTTTATTATTTAATAAATGATACACTATATATGAGGTGAAAGTTATGATAGCAATCAAAAATAATCCAACAGAAAAAACTTACGAAGCGTTATTAGATTTTCTCTTTAAAACATGTGATCAATTTCAACTCGTTGTACGTACAGATATTTTACAGTATAAAGATTCATTTAAAGACTTAGATGAATGGTTTGGAGATTCTTTTATAGAAACACTCGATCAACACGAATGGCCATCGACAAATCTTTTTGATGATATTGCGAAAGTATATTACTTTAAAACGACAGATGAAGCGAAAAATATTCTTTTAGAAAAATCAAATAGTCTGTTCGACTGGAGTTTACCTAATTTACCGGAGGACTTATGTTTCTTTAAAGATGATGAAGCGTACTTAAGTGTCTCTTCAGAACTTGAAGAAATCTATATTTACCCTACTTCACATGATGAAGTTCGTGAAATTAAAGAAATTGATGGTTTAAAAACAGTAGAAGTTTCATTTTAAATAAAACTCCCTCTAAGATTTAACCTTAGGGGGAGTCATTATATAGAATCTATATTACCAACTTGCTTTTTTAACACCAGGGATTTGACCCTTGTGAGCAAGTTCTCTGAATTTAATACGTGAAATACCAAATTGTCTAGATACACCGTGTGGGCGTCCTGTAATTTCACAACGGTTAACAACACGCGTTGGAGACGCATCTCTCGGAAGTTTTTTAAGACCTTCATAGTCTTTATTTTTCTTCATTTCTTCTCGAATCGCACGATACTTTTCGACTGTTTCTTGGCGCTTTTTATTTTTAGCTATTTTTGATTTTTTAGCCATGTAATCCTCCTAATTCGTAATTATTACGTTTTATAATTATAACACTATTTTTCTTAAATTCAAATTTATTTATCGAATTAATTTTAAAATGCTATAATAATATTTATTAATTTTAAGGAGAAAGATCAATGTCTATTAGAACGAATTTTGCTTTACTTTCAGGACGACTTACAAAACATTTACTCATGAAGACAACTGGTGGTGGTAGTAGCTTACCGGGAAAAGTCGCACATAAAATTTCACCAAATGTTTTAGATGATGTGAGTCAGTATTACGACGTCATCATCGTCACTGGAACGAACGGAAAGACATTGACGACGAGTCTAATCGCTAACATTTTTAAAAGAAAATACGATAACATCGTCACAAATAGCCGTGGCAGTAACATGCTACAAGGAATTATTGGTGCATTTGTTGATTCTAAACCAAATAAACATAAAAAAGGAATTGCGATTTTAGAAGTGGATGAAGGAAGCTTAAATAACGTTGTTGAAGCACTCAATCCTAAATACATCATTCATACAAACCTTTTCTTAGATCAAATGGACCGTTATGGGGATGTAAAAGAAACGTATCAATTACTCGTCAATGCAGCAAAGAAAGTTCCTAACGCTACACTTTTACAAAATGGAGATTTACCATTATTCTCTAGTGTGCCTCTTCCGAATAAGCGTAATTTTTTCGGTCTCGACGTTCAAGCTGAATCTCCAAAAATTAATCATTGTCCACGCTGTAATCATACTTTAACTTATGAGACTTATACATATTCTGGTCAGGGAAATTTCACTTGTCATGCGTGTCATTTAAAACGTCCAGAATTAAAATATACAGTAAACGATATCTATAACCTCAGTGAATCGAGTTCAACGTTTGAAATTGACGGTGAAAGATTTACGATACCTGTTGCTGGATTATACAATATTTACAATGCCCTCGCAGCATATAGTATGGCAAAAGAATATGGTATAGAAAACGAAATTATAAAAGCCGCATTTTTAGAAATGAAACGCGTATTTGGTCGCCAAGAGTTAATTTCATTTAAAAACCAAATCGCGACGTTAAATGTCGTTAAAAATCCAGTCGGCTTAAATCAAGTCCTCTCTTTAATTGAAAAGTCTGAAACACCGTTAATGTTAGTCGCTCTTTTAAATAATCGTCCCGCAGACGGTGTGGACGTTAGTTGGCTAAAAGACGGTAACTTTGAATCACTCGTTGATCACGACATCACTGAAATTAAAACTGGTGGAATTAGTGCAGAAGTTATGACAAATCGCTTAATTGAAGCTGGATTTAATGAGTCTCTCATTAGGGAGTATGACGATTTAGAAAAAATTGTTTCAGATTTACAAAATTCAGATGCTAAAAACATCCAAATTATTGCGTCGTATACAGCAATGTTAGAGTTTAGAAAAGTATTAAAAGATAAAGAAATTATCAACTAACCGCTAATAAATTTAGCGGTTTTTTTTGCATAAAAAAAGACAGTCATTCAGACTGTCAAAAAGTGGGCCTAGGTAGACTCGAACTACCGACCTCACGCTTATCAGGCGTGCGCTCTAACCAACTGAGCTATAGGCCCATAGAATACAGAAAGCGGAAGACGGGATTCGAACCCGCGACCCCCACCTTGGCAAGGTGGTGTTCTACCACTGAACTACTTCCGCATATATATTCAATTTTGAAATAAAAAATGGAGAATGGCGGGCTCGAACCACCGACCCCTTGCTTGTCGAGCAAGTGCTCTCCCAACTGAGCTAATCCTCCGTGTTGACGAACAAATATTATAATATCCCATATTATTCACAAAGTCAATACATTATTCAATATTACTTATATATATTAAAACATCCACCGATTTCTCGGTGGATGCTTTAAATTATTTGCTTTGTCTCATATATGGGAATAGTAGGACGTCACGAATTGATGACGCATTCGTTAATAACATAACGAGGCGGTCAATTCCGATACCTAATCCACCTGTTGGTGGTAATCCGTATTCAAGTGCTTCAATGAAGTCTTCATCCATTTCGTGTGCTTCATCGTTTCCGCTATCTGCTTCGTCGACTTGCATTTGGAATCTTTCGCGTTGATCAATTGGATCATTTAACTCCGTAAATGCATTTGCGTGTTCACGCCCAACAATGAATAATTCGAAGCGATCTGTAAATCTTTCGTCTTCAGGGTTTTTCTTAGATAACGGTGATACTTCTACAGGGTGACCGTACACGAATGTTGGTTGATGTAAGTGTTCTTCTACTTTTTGTTCGAAGAATTCGTTTAACACGTGACCAAATGTACTGTGGAATTTATCGACTTCTACATCGTGTTCTTTTGCGAGTTCGAGTGCTTCCTCATCTGACATCTCTTTAAAGAAATCTACACCTGTATATTCTTTAACAATCTCTGCCATATGGACTCTACGCCAACCTGGTGAAAGATCAATTTCTTCTCCTTCGTATTCAATAACTGATGATCCGAGTACTTCTTTTGCAACGTGTGCAACTAAGTTTTCAGTTAAGTCCATAATGTCTTTATAGTCTGCATATGCTTCATATAACTCAAGCATTGTGAATTCAGGGTTATGACGTGTTGATACCCCTTCATTACGGAATACTCTTCCGATTTCGTATACTTTATCGAGTCCACCAACGACAAGTCGTTTTAAGTGTAACTCTAACGCAATGCGCATATATAAATCAACGTCTAACGCATTATGGTGTGTGATGAATGGACGTGCTTGTGCCCCACCAGCAATCGCATGCATCATTGGTGTTTCAACTTCTAAGAAACCTTCACCGTCTAAATATCTTCTAATTTCAGTGATGATTTTACTGCGTAAAATAAAACGCGCTTTAGATTCATCGTTAGTAAGTAAGTCTAAATAACGTTTTCTATAACGTTCTTCAACGTCTTGAAGTCCGTGGTGTTTATCTGGTAATGGGCGAAGTGCTTTAGATAAATGGAAATATTCTGTTGCTTTTACAGATAATTCACCAGTGTTCGTTTTAAACATAACACCTTCAATACCTACGATGTCACCGAGGTCTGTTTGTTTCCATACGTCAAACGCGTCTTCACCGATTTGGTCTTTACGTACGTATATTTGAATTTGCCCATCGATATCTTGAACATGCGCAAATCCTGCTTTACCTTTACCGCGTTTTGTCATAATGCGACCTGCGATACGTACTTTTGATTCACTTTCTTTTTCTTTTAATTCTTCTTTAGAAAACTCGTCCCACTCTGCATGGAGTTCTTTTGACGTTGCGTCCGTTTCAAACTTTTGTCCGAACGGGTCGAGCCCTTTTTCACGAAGGTCGTTCATCTTATTTAAACGAACTTCAATTTGATCATTAATTTCTTCACTCATTGATAGATTCTCCTTATACAAGTATCTCTTTTTTTAGTTTATTTTCACGTGTTGAAGTTTCTTTTAAAAACTCTTGAAGCATATTAACTAACTCTTCTCGTGTACTTACTTCTTTAATTGATTGGCGGAGTTTACCGCCTCCACGCACATTTCGTAAGTACCATGATGCATGTTTTCTCATCTCCATAAGTGCCGTTTTTTCACCTTTTAAGTCGATGAGACGGTCCATATGAAGTGTTAATACATCGATTTTTTCTTTTAAATCTGGCTCGTCTAATAACTCACCAGTTTCTAAATAATGGACAGTTCTATAAATCATCCATGGATTCCCTTGTGCCGCGCGACCAATCATTACTGCGTCGACACCCGTTTCGTCAAGCATCTTTTTCGCGAGTTCCGGACTTGTCACGTCCCCGTTACCAATAACTGGAATACTCACCGCTTCTTTTACTTCTTTAATAACATTCCAGTTTGCTTTACCTTCATACATTTGAACGCGCGTACGACCATGCATCGAGATCGCAGACGCACCGGCACGTTCAGCAGCTTTCGCATTTTCTACAGCGTAAATGTGATCTTCATCCCATCCGATACGCATTTTACACGTTACTGGCTTTTCAACTACTTCTACAACAGCACTCACCATTTCGTAAATTTTGTTAGGGTCAAGTAGCCATCTTGCACCTGCTTCACAGCGAATGACCTTATTCACTGGACACCCCATGTTGATGTCGATAATGTCTGCATTCGTATGCTGGTCCACATATTTAGCCGCTTCAACTAAAGTCTCTTTTTCACCACCAAAAATTTGGAGGGACATCGGATGTTCAGCTTCATCGACTTCGAGCATCTTTAACGTTCTCTTATTGTTCAATAACAATGCTTTGTCGCTGATCATTTCAGCGCACACCATTCCAGCACCAAACTCTTTTACTGTTTTTCTAAATGCGACATTAGAAATTCCTGCCATTGGTGCTAACACGACGCGGTTTGGGATTTCAACATTCCCAATTTTAAACATTGTTGTCACCGTTTAATTCTTCCAACAGTTCTTTTACTGTTTTATTAAATGTCGGGTGAACAGCGTTTGGTGCAATTTCGTTTAGTGGTTCTAAGACGAATTTTCTTAAGTGCATCTCTTCATGTGGGACGATTAAGTTATCGATGTCAATTTCTAAGTCTTCATACATTAATACGTCGATATCAATAATTCTTGGTCCCCACACTTCTTCACGCACACGTCCAAGTTCATTTTCTACTGATAAACAAAACTCTAACAGTTCAATTGGTTCTAAATTTGTTTCTACTTCAAGTACCATATTTAAAAAATCAGGTTGATCTGTTTTACCATACGGTGCAGTTTCGTAAATTGATGACTCTTTTGTTACTTCGACGTGCGGTCCATCATTTAATAACTGAATCGCACGTTTTAAGTTGTCATGTCGTTCACCAATATTTGCACCAAGTCCTAAATAAGCTTTAGCTTTCATTATTTAACCTCTCTATTTAACGTCACACTCACATCTTTGTAGTTGCCGTCAATTGGTGGACTCGGTTTTGTGATTGTAACTTCAATTTTTTTCACAACAGGATAATCATTCATAAGTTTTTCGATAATTTTATGTCCTAAGTGCTCGAGTAAATTCACTGGTGGACCTTGAACGATTGTTTCAATCGATTCATACACTTCCGCATAATTAATCGTATCGTTAACATCGTCTGAAAATCCTGCGTCACTTAAATCCGTATATAATGCCACGTCAACGATGAAATACTGGCCGATATCACGCTCTGCTTGTAAAACACCGTGATATGCATAAAGTCGAATACCATTTACTTTTATAATATCCATTTAATTTCCTCTCAACTTCATATAAACATCGCTAATGTCTCGATTCATTTTTACATTATGAACGCGCACTGCATCTACGCCGTGATTAATGCCAATCACTGTTGTTGCTGCAGTACCAGCGTCTCTATCTTTTGGTCCTCTATCGTCTTCAATAAGTTTTTTAATCATTCGTTTACGACTTGTTGCGAGTAGAACTTTATAGCCTAAATCGACGAGTTTGTGTAAGTTTTTCATCACTTTAATGTCTTCGTCTCGTGATTTTACAAATCCAACGCCTGGATCTAGCCAGATGTTTTCATCTTTAATATTATATTTCTTACAAAGTTCTACACTTTCTTTTAACTCTGCAATCATGCCTTCAACGACTTCGTCGTACTTACCGTGTTCATTATTGTGCATTAGAATAATCGGCACATTATATTCACTGACGACTTCTAAAATCTTTTCATCATACGTTCCACGCCACTGATCGTTAATAATCGTAGCACCTCTTTCAATACTCGCTTTTGCGACCTCACTACGAAACGTGTCTACAGAAATATCGACATTTAAATTTAAGTTGTGAATCGCTTCGACTACTGGAACGACGCGTTTAATTTCTTCTTCAACAGAAATAGGTGTATACCCTCCTGGACGCGTTGAATAACCGCCGACGTCGATAATATCTGCACCGTCTTTAACCATTTGCTTTGCGTGTTCAACCGCATGATCTAGCTGATGAAACTCTCCACCGTCACTAAAAGAGTCCGGTGTCACATTTAATATGCCCATAATTTGTAGTCGCTTCACTCTAATCATCCTCAAATACATAGAATATAAGTATTATACCATTTTTTTATCGGCTTTTTAACTTATAAATTCTTTGGCGGTTTCTTATGTTAGAAGTAAGGGTATCCATATATTAACTATTCAATTGGAGGCGTTAAACATGTATGCGATTGCCGCAGATGAACCATTTAAACTAAGTGAAGGAAATAAGTTTTACAAAAAAGACTTCGAAAAACCAGAATTAAATGATAAAGACGTATTTGTTAAAGTAAAATCGATTGGTATGAACCCTGTCGATACAAAAACACGTCAAACTGAAATTAAACAACCACCGAGAATACTCGGTTACGATGCAGTAGGTGTTGTTGAAGATGTTGGAAGTGAAGTAACGAGCTATAAAAAAGGAGACGTCGTTTTTTACTCTGGTCGTGCAGATATTAATGGCTCGAATGCAACACATCAAGTGATGCATGAAGCATATATCGCGCATGCCCCTAAAAATGTATCGCTTAATGAAGCGGCAGGATTTCCACTCACTAGCCTTACAGCGTCAGAAACACTCTTTGAAGTATTTAATATTAATAAAAATAAAGAAGACAATAAAGGTAAATCTATCCTTATTATTAACGGTGCAGGTGGCGTTGGAAGTATGGCGACACAAATCGCGAAACACTACGGTCTCACAGTCATCACAACCGCATCAAAAGATGAAACAAAAGAATGGTCAAAATCACTTGGTGCCGACATCGTGTTAAATCATAAAAATGATTTACGTGATGAATTTAAATCTCATAATATCGAAAACGTCGACTATGTATTTTGTACATTTGACACAGATTTATATTATGAAGTGATGATTGACCTTGTAAAGCCACGTGGTCATATCGCAACAATTGTTGCATTTACTGAAAACCAAGACTTAAACCTCTTAAAAGCAAAAAGTATTACATTTACACATGAATTTATGTTTACAAGAGCACTACAAGATCTTGATGATCAGTATCAGTACCATAGATACTTAAGTGAAATTAGTCATCTGATTAGTGAAGGCGTTTATAAGCCAACAGTCACAGAGGTCATGAAAGGTTTATCAGTAGACAATATCTTTAAAGCACACGAAAAATTAGAAAATCACGAAGTCCATGGAAAACTCGTTATAGAAGTTGAAGAATAAGAATTTAAACGTGTTTAAAAATATTATAATTTTGGAGTGATTACTATGTCACAATTTACTCACGCACAAAATATAACTGAATTAGATAAAAAAATTAATGCATACGTCGCGCGTGGCTATGAGCCAAATGAATTAACTGTATTTACCGCTCAACCAGTTCCCGAACTTTTACAAAAATATAGTGGGTTAAACGAAGCAATTATTACCGACGAAACAACAGACGCTTCTGTTTTTAAAGATTTTACCGATGAAGAACTCGTCGAAGTTTCTAATTTACTCGATCAAGGTGAATATTTGTTATTCATCTTTAATGAAGGTGAAGAAAATAAACAAGAAGTACCTGGAAAATTTGAACTACATGAAGAACAACTCGTTGCGAACACACACACTGTTGACGCAGGTGAAGTAAATGTTAGAAAACGTGTAAAAACACGTGAAGAAGAAGTCGATGTACCGATTCAAAAAGACACCGTGACTATCGAACGCCATAAATTTGAAGAAGAGCCGTTATTATCAGAATACAATAACGCTGAAGACACTGACGACATCAATGTGACGCGTATACCCGTGACTCGAGAGCGTATCCGTATTATTAAAGAGCAAGTCGTTTCTGAAGAAATTGTTATTCGAAAAGAAGTGACAGAAGAAGTGAAACACATTAAAGACACCGTACAATACGATGACATTGAAGTCGATAAAACTGGTGATAACTTGAATGTAACAGAGAGAGAAAAATAAGGAATTAAAAACTCCTAGCAACATAAAGTTGCTAGGAGTTTATTTTTTATTATTCAAAATTAAATAATGGTGTTGATAGATATCTTTCACCGTTTGATGGTAATACAGTAACGACTGTCTTGCCTTTACCTAATTTTTTCGCTTCTTCTAATGCTGCATATACTGCTGCACCTGAAGAAATACCACCAAGGATTCCTTCTTCTTTAGCAAGTTTTCTTGCATATTCAAATGCTGTTTCGTTTTCTACTTTTACAATTCCATCGTATACTTCAGTGTCTAATGTGTCTGGTACAAATCCTGCACCAAGTCCTTGTAGTTTATGTGGCCCTGATTCTCCACCTGAAAGTACTGGTGAGTCTGATGGTTCTAGTGCGTATACTTTTGTGTTTGGATTGTTTTCTTTTAATACATGTCCAACACCTGTTACTGTACCACCTGTACCAACACCTGCAATGAATGCATCGATCGTGAATCCAGCACTTTTTGCTTGTTCTACAAGTTCTCGGCCTGTAGTGTTTTCGTGAATTTTAGGGTTCGCAGGGTTTTCGAATTGTTGTGGCATGAAGTAACCATCTTTTTCAGCAAGTTCGTTCGCTTTTTTGATTGCGCCTTTCATACCATCTGCACCTGGTGTTAAGACAAGTTCTGCACCGTATGCTTTTAATAAGTTACGACGTTCTTTACTCATCGTGTCAGGCATTACTAAAACTGCTTTATATCCTTTACTAGCCGCAACCATCGCAAGACCAATACCAGTGTTACCACTTGTTGGTTCTACGATTGTTGTATCTTTCGTTAATTTACCTGCTTCTTCTGCAGCTTCAATCATCGCAAGAGCGATACGATCTTTAACAGAAGAGCCTGGGTTCATAAATTCTAATTTCACATAAACATCAGCCATATTATCATCTGTTAATCTGTTTAATTTAACGAGTGGTGTATGACCAATCGCTTCATTAATATTGTTAAATACTTTGTTAGACATCTTTTGTCCTCCCAATTTAATATCATAGCAACTAACTATGAATATACCATTGTTTGAGTTTTTTTACAATGATGTTGTTTATATTGTTTTCCCTAAAAGAAGTTTTTTAATCATAGAATTTCTAGAAAATCGTAGACAAAGTATGATTTTTTATCTTCAATGTTCTTAAATAGAAAAAAGCTTCCGAACTATAGATTAAAGTTCGGAAGCTTACTTTACTATTTAACATTTTTTCTCGAAATTTGTTCATTATATCGATTTATTTTACATTTTTTGACGAACTCGATTGCATTTTGTCAAATAAACTTTTTTATTTAACACTTTCTGTCATCAACGCACGCTTTTTGTTAATTAAATCTTTTTATCTTACAAAACTGAGATAATCACGTAAGTTTTTGTTAATTAAACGATATAACTACCTGACCCCGCAATAATAACGTGAGAATTTCCAGAACGGCACTAGTTTAATAACTCTTCGAGTTCTTCTTTTTCAATCCAAATTGTGTTTCGGCAGAAGTTACAGACGGCTTCTGCGCCTTCGTCTTCTTCAATCATTTGTTTGATTTCACTTTGGTCGATTGAAGAGATTGCGTTTAAGAATCTTTCTTTACTGCACGTACATTCAAATTCTACTGGCATTTCGTCTAACTTTCTCCAATCGTTACCGAGTACTTCATCAACAATTTGTTCTGGAGATAAGTCGTCATCAATCATTTGAGAGATCGGACGCATGTCGCCAGCAATTTTTTCAAGTTTTGCGATTGTCTCTTCGCTTGCTGACGGTAGAACTTGGATGATTAAACCACCTGCTGCTTTGATTGTATTGTCTGGATTGACAAGTACTCCAAGGGCAACAATCGATGGGACTTGTTCTGAGTGGTAGAAATAGTATGAGAAGTCCTCTCCGAGTTCTCCTGAAATAATTTCTACAGATCCAACGAAATTGTCTTTTAGTCCGATATCTTTTGCTACTCTTAAGTAACCATTTGTTCCGACTGCGCGTCTTACGTCTAGTTTCCCATGTTCGTTTAAATCAAAGTGAACGTCAGGATGTTGAACGTATCCACGAACGTGTCCTTTTGAGTCAGCGTCTGTGACGATGGCACCAATCGGTCCTCCGCCTTCGACTGTGACGGTTACTTTATCATCACCTTTTAACATTGCACCTAATACAACCGTTGCAGTCATTGTACGTCCTAAAGCTGCAGCAGCTGTTGGATACGCACCGTGTCTAGTGACTGCTTCATTTACTGTTTCCGTCGTGTCTAATGCGAAAATTCTTACTTCATCATTTAAGCCTAGGCCACGAATTAATTTATCTGTCATATTATTTCCTCCATAATAAAAGTCGCCTAACTCGAGGCGACTTTTTGTTATTTGTTGTCTGTATCGTCTTGTACATTACGTTGTTCGTTTGGATTTTTTGAATCCACATTATCTGTAATGTCTTCATCGTCAGTCATTTCTGGACGAGATACTTCTTTCTCATCATCAGAAACATCTTCATGATGTTGTAGTTTTTCTTTAATTTCCTCGTATGAGTGACCAGCTTTTACGTCATCTTCATCATCTTCTTCTAGATGACTGTCATCGTATTGACGTTCAGGTAATTTACCATCATGGAATAACCCTTCAATTTGTTCGCGGTCTAACGTTTCTTCAACGAGTAATGTTTCTGCAATTAAAGTAAGTTGTTCTTGATGCGTCGTTAAGATATCATGACATCTTTCATACGCTTCTTTAACAATCTTCTGAACTTCTAAGTCAATCTCATAAGCAAACGTGTCTGAATAGCTTGGTTCACTACCCATTTCTTTACCTAAGAATACTTGTCCACCTGTTTCACCGAACTGGATTGGACCAAGTTTTTCACTCATACCAAATTCTTTAACCATTTTTCTCGCAAGACTCGTTGTTCTTTGGAAGTCGTTATGAGCACCTGTTGATGCTTCACCAAATGTCACTTCTTCTGCAACGCGTCCTCCAAGTAAACCAACAATTCTGTCCTGGAGTTCTGGTTTTGTCATAAAGTAACGGTCTTCTTTCGGTAGCATTACTGCATACCCACCTGCTTGACCACGTGGAACAATCGTAACTTTATGGACTGTTTCTGCTTCGTCTAATACCATACCAATCACTGTATGTCCTGCTTCGTGGAACGCAACAATGCGACGTTCTTTTTCACTCATAACACGTGATTTTTTCGCTGGTCCTGCGATTACACGGTCTGTTGCTTCATCGACGTCTCGCATATCGACTTTATTTTTACCTGCACGAGTCGCAACGAGTGACGCTTCGTTTAGTAAGTTTTCTAAGTCCGCACCAGAAAATCCAGGTGTACGTTGTGCGATTGCTTTTAAGTCTACCGTTTCGTCTAATGGCTTATTACGAGCATGTACTCTAAGTACTGCTTCACGACCTTTAACGTCTGGTAAACCAACTTGAATTTGTCTGTCAAAACGACCTGGGCGTAATAACGCTGGGTCTAAAATATCTGCACGGTTTGTTGCTGCGATCATAATGATTCCTTCATTACTCGCAAATCCGTCCATTTCTACAAGTAATTGGTTCAGTGTTTGTTCACGTTCATCGTGTCCACCACCGACACCTGCACCACGTTGACGACCTACAGCGTCAATCTCGTCAATAAAGATAATACATGGTGAGTTTTTCTTCGCTTGTTCGAATAAGTCACGTACACGTGACGCACCAACACCAACAAACATCTCAACAAAGTCCGAACCTGAAATTGAGAAGAATGGTACACCCGCTTCACCCGCGACAGCACGAGCGATTAACGTTTTACCTGTACCTGGAGGTCCTGTAAGTAGTACCCCTTTAGGAATACGCGCACCCATTTTGTCGAATTTACGGTGATCTTTTAGGAAGTCTACAACTTCAATTAATTCTGCTTTTTCTTCATCTGCTCCGGCTACGTCAGAGAAGCGTGTTTTTGATTTCGTATTATCAAATTGCTTCGCCTTACTTTTACCGAAGTTCATCATACGGTTTCCACCGCCGCCTTGTGCGTTTGACATTAAGAATAAGAAGAAAAATAGAATTACAAGTAGCGGTATAAATGTAAATAACATACCTGTCCAAGGACTTTGTTCCTCTGCAGGTTCTACGTTAAATGTTAAGTCTTTATCTTCTTTAGCTGTTTCTAAAATTGAATCTAAGTCTTGTGATGCATTATAAGGAATAACTGTACTAAACGATTCATGATCATTTTGATCTTTTAATTTACCATTCACTAAGTAAACGTTGTTCTCTGGTTGAATCGTCATTTTTTCTATGTTTTTGTTATCCAAAGCTTCTATAAACTGGTTGTATTGCAGTTCTTTGTCTGCCTGCGTACCACCATTAAAACTTTGGAAAATACCGAATAATATTACTGCTAATATTGCTAAAAGCAATATATTACGGCCAGTCTTTTTAGGCATCCGTAATCCTCCGTTTCTATTACACTAAAAGAAATATTAACATAGTTCTTCATGTATGTTCTACTGTTTTGCATTACTCGTATAGCTCTGGCTTCAATAAGCCAATATAAGGTAAGTTACGGTATTTTTCATTAAAGTCTAATCCATAACCAACGACAAATCCTTCAGGGATTTTTGTTCCAACATATTTTACTTCAACATCCAATTTACGCTCTGCGACTGGCTTATCTAAAAGAGTCACTACTTCAACACTCGCCGGTTTTCTCGAACGTAAAAATTCAATGATATAATTTAATGTGGCGCCTGTTTCTACGATGTCTTCAACGATAACAATGTGACGCTCTTCAATTGAAGATGAAAGGTCTTTTAAAATTTTAACGTCGCCTGTAGACTTTGTTCCAACGTAACTCGAAACATCCATAAAATCTAACTCTAAGTGCGTATCGACGTATTTTACAAGATCACCCATAAACATAATTGATCCTTTTAATAAGGCAACGAATATCGGCTCTTTACCTTCGTAATCTTTTGTTAATTCGTCTGCAAGTCGCTTCGTAATTTCTTTGATATCTTCTTCGCTAAAAATTATCGTTTCAATATCATTTCTAAGCGTCATAGTTAATCTCCTCAATATTTAAATTTACTTCGCGATTATTTTTCATCAATAGTTTTATTATATTATAAATTTCACCAACTGCAATGATTCTACCGTTTTCATCAACGATAATTGGCATCGTTTTTCGTTTGTCGTTACTAATTTTCTTATCGATAAAAAGCCGACTCACTTTTTTAGTTCCAACATCCTTTAATTTCACACGGTCTCCATTTTGAAACGTGCGGACCGTGAGTCCTGTTAATCCTTTAACGGAAATTTTATACCCGTTAAATTCGTATGTGCCTGTTGAATCTATTGTTAAATGCGTTTTATAAGTTTTATCTTCACGGATGTAACAATCATCATAACTACAAACGAATATCTTATTACCAATTGGTAGTTCAAACTGACTTTCACTACTACCTAATCTTCGTATAATTTCTTCGATGTATGTGCGACTGACGTTGAGCCAAATACTTAAAATATACACTTTCAAAATATGACGACACTGATTAAACTGTGAGCGTTTAAATGGGCTCTTTAAAAAAGCTTCAGCCTCTGATTTCGCGAGGTCTACTAGATCATTATAGTCTTCTTTAAATGCTGTTAAACTCTCTAAATGTAGTGCCTCATGGTTATCTACACGAGTTAAAATCTCGTGACGAATGTAATTTCGTGTGTAATCATTTGTTTCGTTCGTCTGATCTAAAAAGTACGTCACATTATATTTATGAGCATACGTTTCAATTTCTCTTAAACGAACGTTTAACATCGGACGAACGATTCTTTTGTACATTTCTTTTATACCAACACCATGTAAATAACGACTCGTTAGTAACTCGAATATAATACTTTCAAAATCATCATCCTTATGATGCGCGGTTAAGCAGTACTGGATATGATTGTTACGCATTTCTCGAAAGAAAAATTCATAGCGTAAAAGACGACCTTTTTGCTGAGAGAATTTTTCTATATTTAAAGTTGTTGATAAAAATTTAAAACCGTCACTCTCGACACGTTTTTTTAACGCTTTCTCTTCGTCGAATGATTCGATTCTTGCGCCGTGATTGACGTGAAATATATATAACTTACGATATGTGTCTTTGTATGTTGTTTTTAAAAGATGATATAACACCATCGAATCAATACCACCAGATAATGCAAGTGCGATATCATCAGATGGTTTCCAACTGACGTTTAGTTTTATCATGGCCAACACCCTATAAAGATAAAAAAGGCTAGAAAATTCCAGCCTTTTTTATTTCTGTTATTTAACGGCCTCCGCGACGCGCTTCAGCTTGTCTTTTAATTGAACTCATACGTTCTTCACTATCTTTTAAGAAGTTAGATAGTTTCTTTTCGAAGTCTTCTGGAGACTGTTCTTTACGTTGTCTCTTTGGTTTTTCTGCTTGTTTTATTGATAACGAAATTTTGCCGTCATCACCAACGGATAAAACTTTCACTTTAACCTCATCATTCACTTTTACATGGTCGTTAATATCTTCTACGAATTTGTTTGCGACCTCACTGATGTGTACTAGCCCACTTTTTCCGTCTGGTAATTCTATAAATGCTCCAAAAGGTTTTACCCCTGTAACTCTTCCGACGACTTTTTCGCCAACTTCAACTGACATGAAATTATATATCCTCCTGAATATTCTTTTAATTACTACTAATCATACCATTAAACTAGATAATAATCACTTTTCTTTATCTTTTTCTTTTTTAGATTCTGGCAATGAAAATATGAGTTCTCCACTATCTGACATAAAGAAATCTCCACGTGCAATACGTCTAATATAATTATCATCGTTTAACTGCGCAATTTCTTGTTTTAGCGCTTCATGTTCTTCATTTGTTTCTTCTAAGATGAGTTCTGTGTCTCTCACCTCATCTTGAAGATTTCTATTTTCAACTTTTTGGTTGATGCCTATTGATATGAATACAAATGTTAAGACAAATGCGAGTATACTCATTGCTAACATACGGCGGCGTCGAACTTTTCGTTCGCCTTTTAACACTTCACGTTTTGTATCAGAATCAATTGTATATTTATTGAGCATTTTTATAATTTTATTTGTCATTTGTATTCACATCCTTTTTATTAATTTTACACGATTTTTAAGCGAGTTACCATTCAGAATCATCTTCGATTTTTTCATCGCTTAATAATTCTATCATTTGTTCTGCTTCCTCTTTTTTTGCATGTTCTTTTAAGTCGAGAATTTTATACGTGACGATTCGTTTTCCGAATCTTATTTTTAATTCGTCACCAACTTCAACATTCGTTCCAGCTTTAGCGACTCTACCGTTTACTTCGATGCGCCCATCGTCACTCATCGTTTTAGCAAGTGGACGACGTTTAATAATTCGCGATACTTTTAAAAATTTATCGAGTCTCATTCGTATCCTCCAATATTTCAGATAATGATTTTTCGTTGTGGATCGTTTCTTTCATCCACTCAAGTACTTTTGTCGCGTATTCTTTTTCGTATTTAACGCGTTCTGTTTTACCTTCTTTTTTCTTTTGAGCATTCCATACTTCTTTTAAGTCGTCACTGCTATTAACAACCGCATCTCCAAAAACGTGGGGATGTCTATGGACGATCTTACGATTTAAACTTTCTAATATATCGTGGAAGTTAAAGTAACCGTCACGCTCAGCGATTGCTGCATGAAGTCCAACTTGTAGTAATATGTCTCCGAGTTCTTCAACGAGTAAGTCGTCATCTTCTTTTTCAATCGCTTCAATAACTTCGTACGATTCTTCAATTAAAAATCGCTCAAGTGACTTGTGGGTTTGAACTTTATCCCACGGACAACCATTCTCTCCAACAAGCACTTGGTAAATCTCACGCATATAATACACCGAGCGATTATCTAAGTCCGTACTTTCCACTTTTGGTACAAACATCGTCATTAAATTCGAGTTCGGTACGTCATAATCGATTTCTTCAAGTGGTCTTGTAATTAAAGTTTCTCTTTCACTTCCAGCCGCGACGATCAACGTCACTTCTGTACTTGGATTATAATAATCGAGAAGCGTAAGTTTTGCATCAGATACAGAAAACTGATCGTACACTTGAGTAATTAGCGTATGTTGATGATGATTTAAATCTTTTTCAGTAAGTGTTGATGCATCTACTATTTGAAATCCTTCATTTACAGGAATATTGACCGCTTCAATACATACATCGATAAAACTTTGCCCGCCGATAATCTCTACACTAACGCCTTCATCGTTATTTAATAGTAACTCCGTCGTCGTTTCATAGAGTAGTGGTGATCCTGGTACAGCGTATATGATATCTTGATTTTTTCCTCGCTTTAATAATTCATTCACTATTTTTTCGTACGTTTCTTCAAATGTCTCGCTTTCGATATAGTAATCATCAAACGACTGAAACGGGATATTTTCTTCACGGAGTAACTCGACTGCTGGATGGTCTTTTGTTCTTAAATATACATAGTCACTCTGTAACAATTTACGGTAGACGCCGACTGTCATATGGTCGACGTCACTACTACCAAGTCCAACGACTGTAATCATACCGTTTCCTCCTCTTTACTCTCCGTTGAGCGTTTTAATATGTCAATGAATACTTTAATATCTTTCGTTTTTACCTGGAACTGAATTTCGTTATTTTCTACACGTATTCTTAGTATACGTTTATAGTCTTCAGTATCCATAAATAGTTTCTCACCATTAATTTTAGCTGTTGCGTCTTTCGTTAAGTTTAAATAGAAGTAACGCTTGTCTTCATATACTTTATAAGCACCGAGTATTAGTGCATATATTTTTACTTTCACGAGATCGATTAAGTGCTCGACTTCAACTGGATAATCTCCGAAGCGGTCGATCATTTCATCTTCAATATCTCTTAGCCCTTCAATACTATTTACAGATCTTAGACGCTTATATAAGTCAATTTTAGATTGCTCATGTTGAATGTACGTCGCTGGAAGATATGCGTCGAGTTCAATATCAACCGGGATATTTGCTGGTTCCTCTTCTTCAGTTGATAATCCACGCTTTTCTAGCACTGCACTTTCTAACATATCTGAATATAATTCATATCCTACAGAATCTATAAACCCAGACTGATGTTTACCAAGTAAGTTACCCGCACCACGGATATTTAAATCTCGCATCGCGATTTTAAACCCACTCCCAAGTTCTGTGTACTCTTTAATTGCAGCGAGTCTTTTTTCAGCAACTTCCGTCAGCACTTTATTCGGTTGATAAAATAGATAAGCGTAACTAATTCTATTACTACGACCGACTCTTCCGCGTAACTGGTATAGCTGAGATAACCCAAAACGATCAGCATCTTCAATAATTAGCGTATTCGCGTTTGGTACGTCGACTCCTGTTTCAATAATTGTCGTTGTAACAATAATATCGTATTCACCGTTCACAAAGGCTTGCATCGTTTCTTCAATTTCTAATTCTGTCATTCTCGCGTGCATCACACCAACACTCGCACCTTCAGCAAGCATTTCAACGTGAGCTGCTTTTTCGTAAATCGTATCCGTACGATTATGAAGATAAAACACCTGTCCACCTCGAGCAAGTTCTCTATTAATTGCTTCTTTTACGAAGTTACCATCGTACTCTAAAACGTACGTTTGAACTGGGAACCTGTTTTGTGGTGGTGTTTCAATGACTGATAAATCTCTCACACCCATTAAACTCATGTGAAGTGTTCTTGGGATTGGTGTTGCCGTTAATGTTAAGACATCGACATTTGTTTTTAGCTGTTTAATACGCTCTTTATGTTTTACCCCGAAGCGCTGCTCTTCGTCGACGATAAGTAAACCAAGATCTTTAAATTCAACCGTTTTACCGAGTATCGTGTGCGTTCCAACGACAATATCAACGGTACCTTCTTTTAACCCTTTTTTAACTTCACGCATTTCTTTAGGCGTTCTAAAACGAGACATCATTTCAACATTTACTGGGAAATCTTCGATACGTTCAATAAATGTCTCAAAGTGCTGCGCTGCTAAAATAGTTGTCGGTACGAGTACTGCAACTTGTTTGCCATCTTGAACCGCTTTAAATGCTGCACGAATCGCAACTTCTGTTTTACCGTAACCAACGTCTCCACATAACAATCTATCCATCGGTTGAACTTTTTCCATGTCTTGTTTAATTTCGTGAATAGATGCAAGCTGATCCGGTGTTTCTTCGTAAGGGAATCTTTCTTCAAAAGACTGCACCATATCGTTATCAGAACTAAATTTAAAACCTTTCGTCGCTGCACGTTCTTGATAGAGTTTCAGAAGTTCGTCGGCAAGTTCGTTTACGCTACTTTCAACTTTTGCTTTTGTTTTCTTCCACTCTGTACCGCCGAGTTTATGCATTTTCGGAGAACCGTCATCACTTGACACATATTTTTGAACGAGATCCATTTGGTCGACTGGAACGAATAACTGATCGGTACCTTTATATTGAAGTTTCATATAGTCGTTATGGAGACCGCCAACCTCTAATGTTTCAATACCAAGGTATCTACCGACACCGTGGTGCACGTGAACGATATAGTCTCCGACATTTAATTCTTGGTATGATTTAATCTTTTCAGCATTTGATAGTTTTCTCGTACGCTTTTTCTTTTTAGACGTTCGGTTATATAATTCTTTACTCGTCAGAACCGCTGAATGCATAAACGGTAATATAAATCCTGCTTCAAAATTACCTGTCGTAAGAACGACCCCTTGCTCGACAGAATCTGGCAGTTCTTTTATATAACTATCGATTTCTAAGTCTTCAAGTAGCTGACGAGTCTTTTTTAACTCGTCATCGTCACGAAGTTCGATATTGATTAAAAACCCATCTCGGATCATTTGTGTAATATTCGATGCTAAAATATCGTATTGCCCGTAGTACACTTCTGTTGGTTTTACTGAAATTTTAATGATATCTTGAATCGATACTGGCATATTACTTAAAAATAGTGAGAAATATGCTACGTTTTTCTTATATAGTCTTTCAAGCTGATGTTCCAGGTAATTTCCACCTTCAGCCAACATCTTCCCAGCTTCTTGAAGGCTTTCGTAATAATTGTGCATCGCTTGAACTTCACGTTCAAAGCTCGCTTCTATATTTTTTACTTCATCAACTAATATCGTATAATCGTCTTTTATATAATCTAAAATTGAAATCTCTTCTTCATGGAGTAAGTGGCTAAACTGACTAAGGTGGGTCATCGTATAATTTTCATCGGTAAGTTTTTCAAAATACGCATCTAATGTTTCATGTGCTGTCTTATCGATGATGGATTTTGTTTTATCGTATAACTTTGTGATATATTCAACGAGTTCTACGCGTTCGTCTTCTTCTAAGACATACTCTGAAAACGGCTCGAGTGTTACAGATTCTAAATTATGTGTAGAACGTTTCGTTTCTTCGTCTATCGCACGAATTGAGTCGACTTCTGTGTCAAATAACTCGATACGAACGAGTCCACTTGACATGTAAATATCAAAAATATCTCCACGAACTGCAAACTCACCAAAGTTTTGGACTTCTTCACGTCTTACGTAACCAATTTCTGTTAAATAACGAATAAAAGAATCATATGCTAAATCGTCACCGAGCGCGATATGCTTTTTATACTCGAGAAGTTTTTCAGGTCGCATTAATGGTTTCATAAGTCCTTCAGTAGGCACGATAAATAACCCTTTCTCATTCTCAAGAAGGGCATATAACGTTCGCATTCGTTCTTTTTTAAATTCTGGACTTTGGTCTGCCATTGTTTCAATCATAATATCTCCAACAGGAAACGTATAAATATCGTCCGTATACGCACCAAGTTGGTTTTGAAGCTTTTCCATCTTATGGTTATTTTCAACAAATAAAACGACAGGCTTATCGTGACTTTCTACAACTTCATGAAAAAGTGGTCCTTTAAACTCCTCAGTTACACCTGTTACTAAAATAGACGCTTCGGATTTATAGTCTAATAGCTCTCTAACACGTGAATCCGATTGAATTCTTTGTCTAATTCTCTCATGCATTCACATCACCGTTATAACGATTCATTACGTCCGTGAATTCATGATCGATTGCCATTTCACAAGCATCTCCTGTCACGCTGATTACTTTTTCTAATACAGGTTTATCTTCATCTGTAAATTTAGATAATACCCACTTTACAATCGGCATCGGACCGTCTGGACGACCAATTCCAATACGCACACGTTTATATTTCTCAGTTTTAAAATGCTGGTTTAACGAACGAATTCCATTATGTCCGCCGGCACTTCCTTTTTGACGTAGTCTCAGCTTTCCAATTCCAAGGTCCATATCGTCATAGAGAACGAAAATATCATCTAAATCAATATTAAAGTAATCAATTAATGGACGTACACCTTCACCAGATAGATTCATAAACGTTTGTGGCTTCACGAGCATTACTTTTTCACCATTCACTAAACCTACACCAAAATGACATTTAAATTTATTTTCATTTAATTCGATGTTAAATTTGTCACTCAACTCATCAATTGCCATAAATCCAACGTTATGGCGCGTATTATCATATTTTGTTCCTGGATTCCCGAGACCAATAAAGCACTTCATTATTCTTTCCTCCATATTAAAAAAGGCGATGGTCACCCACCGCCCTAGCATAATAATTATAATTACTCTTCGTCTTCAGATGATTCTTCAGCAGCTTCTTCTGATTCTTCAGCGTCTTCTGCTTCTTCAACTTCTTCCTCTTCTTGAGGTACTGAAACCATCGCAAGAGTAGTGTCATCTTCGTCTTCAATCGTGAATGAGAACTGATCGCGGATGTCTCCAACTGTAACTGAGTCTCCAACTTCAAGTTCTTCTACGTTCACTTCAATTTCTTCTGGAATGTCTGCTGGACGTGCTGTAACTTCAACAACGAAGTTAGGTTGTTCAACAACACCGCCGTCTTTCTCACCAGCAGCTTCACCAACAGTAACGATGCTTACTTCAACAGTTCTTTCTTCGTCCATGTTGATTGCGATGAAATCGATGTGATCAATTCTATTTTTTAATGGTTCGAATTGATATTCGTTAACCATTACCTGAACTGACTTACCGTCAAGCTCTAGGTCAATAACACCGTTACGTCCGATTTCACGGATAAGTTTGATGAATTCAACTTCATCAACAGTAACAGATGTATTCTCTACATTGTAACCGTAAAGTACTGAAGGTACTTTACCAGCTGCACGTAATTCATTGAGTTCACCTTTAGTTAAACTCTCTCTTGAATTCGCAACTAGTTTTGCCATTATATTTTCCACCTTTCATAAACTAGCAGTCATTTTACCACTTTAACAAATAGCCATACGTAATAATACCATAAAAGAGACCAAATTGTAAAAGTATTTTAACTGTATTTACATTTTAGTCAAATAAACGACTCACTGAACGCTCTTCGTGAATGCGAGTAATTGCTTCAGCAAGAAGTTCTCCAACAGAAAGTTGTTTAACTTTATCGATTTGTTTTTCTTCTGGTAATTGAATAGAGTTTGTAACGATAACTTCTTTAATTTGTGATTCACTTAAATTCTGAATCGCTTTACCAGATAATACTGGGTGCGAACAACATACATATACTTCTTTTGCGCCTTCTTCGATTAACTTATCTGCAGCAATTTTAATTGTGCCACCTGTGTCGATAATGTCATCGATAACGATTGCTGTTTTACCTTTAATATCTCCAACGATACTCATAACTTCAGCAACGTTTGCACGTGGGCGACGTTTGTCGATAATCGCAATTGGCGAACCGAGTCTTTCAGCCATGCGACGTGCACGAGTTACCCCACCGTGGTCTGGTGAAACGATAACGACTTCTTCTTCATAGTTTAAGTCATTTTTTTCATCTTCAAAGTATTTTGTAATTAACGGCACACTCGTTAAGTGGTCGATTGGAATATCGAAAAATCCTTGAATTTGTGCAGCATGTAAGTCGATAGACACTACGCGGTCTGCGCCTGTAGTTTCAAGTAAGTTCGCAACAAGTTTTGCTGTAATTGGTTCACGTGGGCGTGATTTTCTGTCTTGACGTGCATAACCATAGTAAGGAATAACTAAGTTAATACGGCGTGCTGACGCGCGTTTTAACGCATCGACCATAATAAGTAATTCCATTAAATGATCGTTCACTGGTTCTGAAGTTGGTTGTACAACGAATATATCTTTCCCACGAACACTCTCTAAAATGTCGACTTGAACTTCTTTGTCAGAGAAACGATTTACTTTACATTTCCCGAGTTCAACTCCTAAGTGTTCCGCGATTTCTTCAGCAAGTGGTTCATTTGCAGATAAAGTAAATACCTTCATATTATCTTCAGGGTTATTTTGGTTATTTGTCATAATATCCTCCAACAATTAGTTTTTATAATAATTTTCTTTAGTCGTTTGACGCTCACGTGCGATTGCTAGACTGTCTGATGGTACATCGTCAGTTACTGTACTTCCTGCAGCGATTACTGATCGTTCACCAATTTCAATTGGCGCCATCATATTTGTGTTACAGCCGATAAATGCATCATCTTTAATAATTGTTTTATACTTATTCACACCATCGTAGTTTACTGTAATAGATCCACAACCAATGTTTGTACGCTTTCCGACCTCTGCATCTCCAATATAACTTAAATGAGACACTTTTGCACCATCATC
>DWXM01000033.1 GCA_019119225.1 Candidatus Nosocomiicoccus stercorigallinarum | reverse complement strand
TGCTTTTGCCGCACTTTCAACTGTACGTTTAAAGTTACCGACGTGTTTTAATAACTCGAGTGCTTGCGGGTGCGTAATGACGTCGAGTGACTTACTTCTGTCGAGTGTAAATCCAGCTTCATTCGCTTGTCTTAAAATACTACAAATTCTAGCGTGTGCATACTGAACATAGTACACCGGGTTCTCACTTGACTCTGATAGTGCTAAGTCTAAATCAAAATCAAACGGTGTGTCCGCACTACGCATTGCTAAGAAGTAACGCGCTGCGTCAACGCCAATTAAGTCCATTAGTTCTCTTAACGTCACTGCGTTTCCTGTACGCTTACTCATCTTCACTTCTTCGCCGTCTTTAATTAAACGGACCATCTGCATAATTTCAATTTGTAATTTTTCTGGATCTTCTCCAAGTGCCCCGATAGATGCTTTCAGACGGTTAATGTAACCGTGATGATCTGCACCGAATAAATCGATTAATAAATCATATCCACGCGCTAATTTATCATAATGGTACGCAATATCTGGCATAAAGTACGTGTACGTACCGTCTGTTTTTCTTAACACACGGTCTTTATCATCTTTCCAGTCTGTCGTTCTTAACCATAATGCGTCGTCTTCTTCGTACGTATGACCATTTTTCGTCATGATTTCTAATGCTTTTTCAACTTCACCTTTTTCATAAAGTGTCGTTTCACTGAACCAGTTGTCAAAGCTGACGCGATAGTCTTTTAAATCTTCTTTTAACTGGGCCATTTCATATTCAACGCCGAGCGTTCTAAATTTAGAAATACGTGTATCTTCATCTAAATCTTTATATTCTGGATGCTCTTTAGCGAGTCTTTCACCAATTTTTTGAATGTCTTTACCACGATAGCCATCTTCGGGCATTTCTAGTTTTTCACCGAGCGCTTCAAAGTATCTCGCGTTAATTGATAACGCGAGGTTATATATTTGGTTACCTGCGTCGTTAATATAATATTCACGCGTCACACTGTATCCTGCAAAATCTAAAATATTTGCGAGCGTATCACCAACTGCTGCGTTTCTTGCGTGTCCGATGTGAAGTGATCCGGTTGGGTTTGCTGAAACGAATTCAAGTAATACTTTTTCACCGTTACTGTCACTTCTACCGTAGTTCTCTTTTTTATCAAGCACTTCGTCAATAATTTTAGTAAGTGATGCTTCATTCATTTTAAAGTTGATAAACCCTGGGCCTGCGATGTCAATTTCTCGAATGTCGCCGGCTTCTTTATCGATATGATTGACGATTTCTTGAGCGATTTCTCTCGGATTACGTTTTAATACGCGCGTCAATGCCATCGCGATGTTTGTTGAGAAATCTCCGTTTGATTTATCTTTAGGGATTTCAATTTTAATTTGTGGAATATCTTCTACGAGACCTGATTTTTTTAGTGCTGATTCAATAACTTGTACTAAGTTTTCTTTTAAATCCATGTTACTCCTCTTTCTTTAAGTGATATTCGTAAGATCCGAGTAGTTCGTCGGCTTCATATAATTTATATCGAATATATATTTCTTCATTTGTTAACTGAATATCTGTCGTGTAAATATTAAATCGGTGACGACCGGCGACTGTTTCATAGACTGTGTCAGTTTTTACGCCTTCAACGAATTTAAAATTCATCGTCATCGGTCCTTTACGCATAATTCGTACGACATTTTCTTCAATGCTTAAAACAACTGAAACGTTCTCGTCTTGCATCGTTTCATCGTACTTTAAATACGTCCGGTTACCTTTTTCAATCTTCTCCACTTGAACACGTTGAGAGAATTTTTCGTTATTATGTTTTGATTGAATCGTCTGTTTTAATTGATACAACACTTGCCACCACCATAATGTGTAATTATAACATAATTTGGTTACGATTCTTTTTTACAAGAACTTTTTATAAAATAAAAAAGGCAGAGCAAATGCTCTACCTTTAGTGTCTTAGTTATCTGATATAACTATTTTTTATTGTACCTTTTCTCTCAAAATTAAGCAAATAGAAATTAATAATTATACATTTAAGTATTCGTGGAGTTCTGTTGAGTTTTCCCACGCGACTTGATCTCTTTCTTTTAAAAATTTAATGAGAGATGATTTTGTTTTATCATCTAATTCTTCTAGACGATAACGCCCCTTCATTGCGTGGTCCAGACTATTGACATGCTCGTGCATCATTTTATATCCGAGGCGACGACGTCCTACCTTATTTGTCATGAAATAGCAACTCGTTACACCGCTATAATATACACCGCGGTCGTCTTTATCGAGTGCCATCCAAATAAGAATATAATCTTTACGTTCACCATCTTCTTCTAAAACCTTATCCATATCTGTAAACCACTTCACTGCTTTTTCAGGTTTCGCACGTCCATGTAGTCCACCCATATCGACAAATGGTTTTTGTTCTGTTAACTCAATATATACTGGCGCCACATCGTCAATAATCATCGCACCTTTATGGCCATCTAGTTCATCGTTTTTAATAATATTAAACTGAAATCCTGGTTTCTTTGACACAATACGCCCTCCTAAACATACTTTAACTTTAAGATAACTCATTTAATAAGTTCAAGATTTTAGTTTTTATTGTATCATCTTTTATATTTAACACTTTTTCTTTTGGATAATATAACTTTGCATCTTTTCGGTGAAGTCCGGTAATTGCTTCAATAATTTCTGACACTTCACTAATTTCTCGTATTTCACCATTTTTCTTTAACAAATGAATCGGCTGACGTTTTGAGCCAGGACGATCGTAGTCATACGGCATATCTGAATAACGATCCGTAAATAGATTATATTCTGGGTCAATTCCCGCTTTTTCAAATAATGTTTCAAACTCTAATTTTGTTAAATAACCATCATAAAACGGGACAAATTTAAAGAGTTTACGGTTTACAAATCGGTCCGCTAACTCACTTAACACGTCGTCCAT
>DWXM01000032.1 GCA_019119225.1 Candidatus Nosocomiicoccus stercorigallinarum | reverse complement strand
TTTTTGTAACGAGTGAGCGTCAGTTATTTAAAGCCAAAACATTAAATACAGTTTTAGGGTTTATAGTAAACGTTGTACGTAGTTTCCCGTTCATTATTTTAATCGTTGCAATTATGCCATTTGCAACTTGGTTAGTCAATGCATCACATGGTCCAATATTTGCATCAGTCGCACTAAGTATTGCGGCAATTCCGTTATTTGCGAGACTTGCAGAATCAAGTTTTCATAGTATTGACAAAGGTGTAATTGAAGCGAGTATTGCTGGTGGTGCACCACTTTCACAAATTATTACAGACGTGTTAATTCCAGAATCAAAAAGAAGTTTAACACAAGCTATTACGTTAACAATCATCTCTATTATCGCATTTAGTGCGACAGCTGGAGTTGTTGGTGGTGGTGGTATCGGGGACTTAGCGATCCGTTATGGTTATTACCGCTATGATACGTTCGTAATGTTAATTACGGTTGTATTATTAATAATTATTGTTCAACTTGTTCAGTGGATTGGAGATTTCTTAAGTAGTAGAGAGGGGTAGGAAGATGAAAGGAATAATACAATTTTTAGTTGGTACACTCATCGTTGTATTTTTATCTTGGTTTTTACTCCAAGAAAAATCAGAAGAAAAGATCGTCATCGGTGCAACGAGTGGACCATTTACAGATATGGTTGAAAAAGCGATTCGACCTGAGCTTGAAGATATGGGCTATACTGTTGAGGTCGTTGAGTATTCAGATTGGATTCAACCTAACACCGCACTTGAAAACGGTGATTTAGATGCGAATCTATTTCAAAATATTACATTCATGAATAACTATAATGATAAAAACGACGCAAATCTAACAGATTTAATTCAAGTGCCGACTGCGCCAATGGGATTATATTCTGGGAAATATGAGTCTTTAGAAGAGATTGAAAATGGTAGCGAAGTCGCTTTACCACCAGATCCTACAAACATGAGTAGAGCATTTATGGTATTAGATGATGCTGGTTTAATTAAATTAAAAGATGATGTTGATATCTTTGATATCACTGAAGATGATATTATAGAAAATAGCAAGAACTTAAAGTTTGTGTTCCAAGATGCAGGTCAGCTGCCTAGAAGTGTCGATCAAATCGGGTTATCACTTGTCCCAGGTAACTTTGCCCTCGCAAGTGATATGAAACTAGAAGATGCGCTCGTCTTAGAAAAAATGTCAAAATACTTTAGAAATAGAATCGTTGTAAACGATGATTTAGCATCTGATAAAGTTCGTGAAGACTTAATTAAAGCAGTACAATCTGAAGGATTTAATGAAGTTATAGACGAGGAATTTAAAGGTTTTGACAAACCGGAGGATGAATAATATTGACAAACTCACGTTTAAAAAGATTAGAAGTAGATTTCTTTAGTACACTTGATGATCGTTTAAAAGATATTGAAATTAGCGACAAAGAATTAATAAACATGTCGATTGGAGTACCAGACGGACGTACTCCAGATCATGTTTTAGAAAGCGTAAAATCATCGATTGATGATATTCAAAATCATAAATATGCGGGATTTAAAGTTCGAGAGAATTTAATTCAAGCAGTTAAAGATTTTTATAAAAGACATTATGACGTACATTTAGATGATGAAAATATTGCATTACTTTACGGTACTAAGAACGCAATACTTACATTTCCAAGTTTCTTTATCGAACCTGGTGAAGGTGTGTTTCTTCCTAATCCTGGGTATGTGGATTATTTACCAGGAGTTAAGCTTGCAGGTGGTGAGCAATATAATTTAGATTTAACAGAAGAAAACAATTTTTTACCAGATTATGATCGTTTAAACGAAGAAGAGTTAGATAATGCGCGTTTAATTGTTTTAAACTATCCATCAAATCCACTTGGTGCAGTAGCGACTAAAGAGTTTTTTGATGAAACAGTCGAACGTTTTAAAAATACAGACACTATGATTATTAACGATTTTGCTTATTCTGCATTTGGTTTTGATAAAAAAGCACCGAGTATTTTACAAAGCGATAAAAACTTTGAAACATCAATGGAATTATTCTCATTATCTAAAGGATTTAACATGTCTGGTTTTCGTATCGGATTTGCTGTAGGAAATAGAGATATGGTTGGTACTTTAAATAGATACCACGCGTATTCACAAGCTGGTATGTGGGGGGTCCAACAAGAAGCTGCTACAACAGCATTAAATGATTCAGATGACTTTTTAGTGAAGCAAAATGAAATCTTTAAACGTCGACGTGATATGTTTGTAAATGGACTTCGTGAAGCGGGTATTCCGGTAAATAATATCGATGGTGGAATATTCGGCTGGGTAGAGACACCAAAAGGATTTAACGGTGAAGAGTTCTTTGAGTACTTATTAAAAGAACAATCCATCATGGTTATTCCAGGATTTCCGTTTGGACCACTTGGTGAAAACAGAATTAGAGTATCTCTTGCGATTCCAGATGAAGATTTAGAAGAGTGTATTGAGCGATTTAAATCAATTAAACATTTATGGGAAGAAAAGTAAATGTAACGAAATATTCAAAAATGCATGTAAAGTGATACGATAGTCATGTTACATTGGAATTAATAAGAGGTAGGAGATATCTTATGATGAAAACTTGGCAAGTATTTGTATATGCATTTATAGGTGCATTGTTTACAGGTGGCACAATCTTTTCAGTAACTGGAGCAATTACTCAAGAGAATCCACTGAGTTATGTACTTATATTCGGATTACTAATTGTATTATTTATTATCTTTACATTACTATTACTCTCATATAGAAAGCACCGTCCGAGTGTTGAAGAAATGAAAGACGACTGCGAATAATCGCAGTCGTCTTTTTAATATTCAATTAGCTTAAAATTAAATCTGTGAGTTCTTCTTTAGTAATATTACCGAAGTAATAATTAAGATCGATTTCAGAAAGTCTTTCAAGTAAGTCTTCACGTTTTACTCTTGTACCGATTAAATGATTACTTACGTCAGTAATTTCACCTTGACCGAAGAAGTCTCCATAAATATGGCACTTTTCAATACGTCCTTCTTCAATTTCTAAGTGAATATCAACCGTTCCTGCTTTGGTGCGGCCATCTCTTTGGTAGCTATAACTTGGTGAATTTCCATAGTTCCAGTCCCAATTTTTGTATTTGTCGTCGACGAGTTTGTCGATGTTTTTCCAGTCTTCATCAGTAAATTCATAACGCTTCGCATCATCAACTGATGTAATATCGAGTAATTCTTTAATAATTAAATCTTTAAATTCATCTGTTGTAATATCTTGAAGTTCTGGTTTCAAGTGTTCACGAATACTCGTTACACGACTTCTTACTGATTTAATACCTTTAGACTCGATTTTCTTTTGGTTCGGGTTTAATGATTCAAGCATACGTTCTGGGTGGATATCTAACAGTAGTGAGAATCCACCGTAGACGCGTCCATGTGCTTTTGTCATCGCTGCACCAGATACTTTTTTACCGTCGATGAGTAAGTCGTTACGTCCGCTTTGTTCAACATTTTTAACACCTAAGTTTTTTAAAGCTTGGATGACTGGTTCGTACATCATCTTGTAGTTTCCATATAGCCCGCTTTTTTCAGGAATTAAGAAACAAACGTTTACTGCACCTTCATCAACAAGTACCGCGCCACCGCCTGTATCACGGCGTACAACGATAATTCCATTTTCATCTAAATAATCTTGGTTAACTTCTGCACGCGCGTTTTGGAAACGTCCAATCTCTATTTTTGGTTTACAATAATAGGGGAAGATGATTCCTTCATCTAAAAAAATATTTTCGTTTGCATATACTTGCATCGCAAGAGCATAGGCACCGTCATCTACGTATTCTCCGTTACGAAATGGTTCAATTAGATACATAATTTTGCTCCTTTAAAATTTGATTTGCACCAACGATCGTTTTTTGAATGTCGTCAGTTAAAGTAATAGATTGGTCTTTTATATCACTAGGGATTCGGTAAGATTTTTGATTCATAGTAACGAATTTAGCGTCAGGATTTTTTCTAGTGAATCTCCAGAACGGATGTTTAATAAACTGTGGTGTCGTGTAGCCGACGCCGATTTCTAAGTAGATTACTTTACCTGTTTGATACTCGTTTAAAAATGTTTCGTATCTCTCTTTTTGCTCAAAGAAATGAGGGCTTTCGACCATTCCTTTTTCAGCATTACGCTTATTGATTTCCATTTTAGCATTACATTTAGGACAAAATGGAATGAGATCGTACGGTACTTTCATATCTTCTTGTTGTTCAACCATTTTTAACATCATTTCATCGTCACGATATGTGTCGTTATGACAGAATTGACTGCACTGCATGAGTGCGTATTCGCCTTGGTAGTAGAATACTTTATCCATATTATAATCTGCTTTATAAAATGCATTGTCAGCGTTTGTTGTAATGACGAAATATGGTTTTTCTTCTAACATCTCTCGTAACAAAGCATATGATTTACCGACAGGTTGGTCGAGATAGTTTAATTTTACGAAACGACTTTGAAACGCCCAATATTCTTCTGTCGTTGGGAAATCAAAGAGACTTGCTTGTAACATGTCGAAAAATCCATATTTTTCGATAAAATCTGGGAAGTTTTTCTTAAAACGTTCTCCGACATAAGTGAATCCGTCAGATGCTGACATCCCAGCACCAATTCCAACGACAACAGCATCTGCTTCTTTAATCAGTTCAGCGAGTGTTTCCTCATCTGAAGTATTTGTTTTAATATTCCAAGTAGACATAGTATTTCCTTTCTAGTTTAAAATACGATTATATATTTCATAATCTTCATTAGAAAACACGTTAAACACAATATTTATAGTAGAGTGTGTATCTTCTAAATATTGTTTAACTGCATCTGTTGCGATTATTGCCGCTTCTTCTTTTGGAAACCCAAAGACTCCTGTAGATATACTACAAAAAGCGAGGGACTCTAAATTATTTTCATCAGCTAATTTTAATACACTCGTATAACATTTTTTAAGTAAATCTTTTTGCATGTTCGATGCTTGTTTATTTTTCACATAAGGACCGACAGTGTGTATGACGTATTTTGACGGTAAATTATATGCGTCAGTGATTTTCGCGCGACCGACGGCTTCCTTTCTACCTTGTGCTTCCATAATTTTAGAGCATTCGTAACGTAACTGCACGCCTGCTTTTGTGTGAATAATGTTATCGATGCAGTGGTGTCCTTTGATAAAACAACCGAGCAAATCAGAATTTGCAGCATTTACAATCCCATCAATTTTTAACGTTGTGATGTCACCTTGAAATAAATACAGTTGTGAATTATTTTTTATCGGTGATAGATCGTTGAAGTTGACGATATCATGGTTATATTCTTTTAAAAATTCGTCTTGAATATTTAAATATTTCTCGGGTAATAATTTAGGATTACGCACATTTACGAGATCACGGTACATATTAAATGCATGGTCAATGTCAGTTGGTAGTGTATTCGTTATATGTGCTTCATTTTGTAGATATGTGATTAAGTCTTTTGTGTTTTCTTTTAAATTCACATGACTCCAGCCTTTCTCGCTTTAAAAAAGCTTACAATTTTAAAATTGTAAGCTTAGTTCATATTATCTCGCTTCGTCTAGAGCGTTAAATTCGCCTTCATCAACGTTTGTTAATTTAACTACCCAGCTTTCTTCAGGATCTGAAGAGTTTAGGATTTCAGGATTATCGATTGCTTTAGTGTTTCTCTCAATAACTGTACCGTTAAGTGGTGACATTAAATCGAGTACAGTTTTTGAACCTTCTAATTCTAGAAGTGAATCGTCTTTTTTCACTTTGTCATCTTTACTAAATTGTACGTAACCGACAGTTCCGATGTCATCTTGTAGTTCTGGTGTTAAAATAAGTGTATATTCTTCACCTTTTTTTTCAATCCATAGGTAGTTTGCTGTTCTTCTCATATAAAACATCCTTCCTTTTATAAATCAAATGCTTCACTTAATAGTGTTAACGCATGTTTTCTATTTTTAAATTCTGGGATAAGTGGAATGACGACTAGTTCATCGGCATTTAATTCTTCTGTTAAATCAGTGAGTTCTCTTTGAATCGTTGTTTTGTTACCGATGACCATACGTGTACGATTACTATTTACGCGTCTTAAGTCTGTCTGCGAGAAATTATAATTCTCAGCAGTTTCTACTGACGGGAAGTGACTAAATTCGTTAAAATTATTTTTACCAAGTAACCATACGTCTAATGATTTCGTTAAACGATTGGCTTCTTCTGTTGTATCTGCGATAACGACAAACACTGCAATTGCTGCGTGTGCTGTGTCATTTGTTTTTGAAGGCTTAAATTCATCCTTATAAATTTCAATCGCATGTTTTGCTGCTAATGTCTTATCTGTTGATGCATAAGGGAAGAAACCAAAAATATATCCCATACCTAATTTTGCTGACATTTTTGCTGAACGTTGACTTGTACTTAACACCCACATGTTTGGAGGTGTTTTTATGAGTGGATGGACTGTAATATTCTCTTTTGAATCGTTTGAAAGTAAATCTTGAATTTCTTTTAAATGCGACTCATAATCAAAATTTTCTCTTGAAGATCCCATAGCCTTTTGAACAGTAGTTGTTCCGAGTGTATTTCCAACACCTAAATCTACACGACCAGGGTAGAGTGCTTCAAGCATACTAAAATTTTCTGCGATTTTTAATGGTGCATAATGCGGAATCATCACACCTGCAGAACCGATATTTATCGTTTTAGTTTCACCGAGTAACTTCATAATTAGTAACTCTGGACTACTGCTTGCGAATGCTTTAACATTATGATGCTCTGCGACAAAGAATCGACTAAAATTTAATTCTTCTGCGTGTTTTACAAGCTCGACTGTTTCGTTTATTGCTGTTACTGCATCTTTACCTTCGTCAACGACTGCATAATCGAGAATACTTACTTTAACGATAATAACCAATCCTTCTCAATTTAAAATAATCCGTCAAGCAACTATTATTATAAGGGCAGTGAATTTTATAGTCAAAGAAAGTTAATGTGTTATGCTTAACGATAATAACTACGATATAAGGAGTATTATGATGAACGAAAAATTCAAACCATTATTTGAAGATTTTAAATTGCCAAATGGTGACGTCATCAGCAACCGTTTTGTCTTATCACCGATGATTACTAATTCATCGACAAAAGATGGTGAAGTGACAACTGAAGACGTCTTATACCATGAAAGACGTAGTGACTCAGCACCAATTCTTGTTACAGGTGCAGCGTACATCGAGCCTTACGGGCAACTCTTTGAATATGGCTACAGTGTCGCAGATGATAAAAAAATCGACGGTTTAAAAAGACTTGCGAACTCAATGAAAAAGTCTGGCGGTAAAGCAATTTTACAACTGACACATGCCGGACGATTTGCGAACCAAGCGATTTTAGACTTAGGTGTTGTATACGGACCGAGTTTTATGGAGTTAAATGTACCAGTAAAGCACCAAGTATTACCGATGTCTAAACGTAAAATCGATATGGTGATTGAAAACTATAGAGACGCGACTAAACGTGCGATTGAAGCAGGATTTGACGGCGTTGAAGTGTCAGCGGCACAACGTCTTTTAATTCAAACATTTTTCTCGAAATTTTCTAACGAACGTAATGACGCGTACGGTAGCGATAGTTTAGAAAATCGTTCAAGATTCGGTTTAGAAGTATATGAAGCCGTCGCTGATGTTATTAAAGAACATGCGCCAGATGGTTTTATGTTAGGGTTTAGAGGTACGCCTGAAGAAACAAGAGGGAGTGACGTTGGCTATACTGTTGAAGAATTTTTACAGTTTGTCGACGAACT
>DWXM01000031.1 GCA_019119225.1 Candidatus Nosocomiicoccus stercorigallinarum | reverse complement strand
GGTTATTCAAAACAAGTTCTCCACCGTCATCTTTACAAAATATAGACTTTTTTAGACTGTCGTATGAATAGTCGATGTGAAGTCTGCGCTCTTCGAGATGCATAAATTCGTTTAAAGTATTTATAAATTCTATTGTATTTTCATCTGCATGACGGTACGTTAGGCGTAATTCATTTAAAAAGTTCGGGAGCTGACTCCGCATTACGATATTTATATTTCGTGGTGCTTCATATAAATGAAAGTCTTCACCAATAAATACAACGTAGCTTTTTATCGGTATATGAATATCAATTCTCTTAAATAACCGCTTCAAAAGAATTACTGTATTATCTAGTTGATCAATCGGTGATTTTATTTTATCTCTATATTTCGTATTATAAAATTCACCATTTTTAAATAGATAATCTCCTTGATAATTTTTTACTTCAAAAATGATGATTGCATCGTTAAATACTATGAATGCATCGATTTGACGAACCGTACCATCCACCGAGAATGTAAAATCTGTGATTGTCACTGCACCCTCGCCTATATAACTATCGACAAACTTTTTAAATTCTCGTTCACCTTCATACCCTCGTTGTAAATTATTCAAATAATATAACTGCTCTCTTGCTAAAGGCATTCTCCATTTTAAAGCTTCTAGTTGACGATGCGCCGTCGATTTCTCCATAAAAATCTCCTTTTAGACATACATTAATGCATATTCAACTTTTATGGAAAATTCGATATTTAACAAATCACGAATGATTTCTTAAAATCTGTGCAGTCGATTGATTAATCATT
Organism: Candidatus Nosocomiicoccus stercorigallinarum; assembly: GCA_019119225.1. Lineage (GTDB taxonomy): Bacteria > Bacillota > Bacilli > Staphylococcales > Salinicoccaceae > Nosocomiicoccus > Nosocomiicoccus stercorigallinarum. The sequence continues at coordinate 4,610 of DWXM01000031.1, read as the reverse complement.
TTAAAAATGAATAAAAGCCCCACCATATTTTAGAAGTAGTAATATTGATAATTTCTTGTTTCCATTCAATAAAAAAGCCTGAACTCAACAAAGTTCAGGCTTTAATCCTCATCAAATGCTTTATACAGACCTCTAAATCCGAAGACGAGTATAACGATAATTACTACAAACGTAAAAACATAATAAAACGGCTTTAGTGGACGAAGTGTTTCATAATAACTAAACACAAATCCGCCTAAAAATATTACGAGTGATGCAATAAATAAAATTGCGAAGAACTTTTTAACATTCATACTTACACTTCCTTATAACTCATCCATCCAACTTTAATTATACATACGATAAGCATTCGTTTCACCTTTACGTTCCACGGTTCTTAATATCTACTTTTTGTTATGAATAACTGATGCATTTTTTATAGATATATAACGCGGAGAAGTAATCGTTTTATAATGAATTCTCAACTGCTCTATGTAAATACTCTAAATCAAACCCTGAACTTTTATATCCTTCTAGAATCGTTGAATAGTACTCTCGACTCGGCTGATTTAGTGGTCTACCTTCGTTCATAATATAGACCATCGCATTGACTGGTTGATTATCAACGATAACTTCCATCATTTCTTTTCTATATAAATCTGGGTATTCTTCATAAACATCCAGTTCTTTTTCGTCATTCGGTGCAATCTGCCACACGAGAATCGGAACACTTTCACCTTTACACGGTTCAACTGTTGCAAAAACACGCTCATGTTCTCCTCTAAACGTGAGTGTGTAATCTTTAATTTCACTCTTACCGACCACCTTGGCAGTTGGACATCTCTTTCTCATTTGTTCAAGGTGTAAATTAGAACCATATGCAATATAAAATTTACTCATCATCTCAACCCTTTCATACGAAGTATATTTCACCAACTATCTTTAGTTATCTTGAATAAGTTTATCATCAACTTCAATTGATTTATTTTTGCTTAATAAAGACTCAATAAATTTGTTCTTCTCTTTAGGAGATACAATTACGGAATCATATCTCTTATACTGAATCTCTATTCTATCGATAGATAATGCTGGTCCTGCTAATAGTGTTTTTGTAGCTCTTAATTTTTTAATACTTTTTATATCTATCGTACTTTTAAAAGGTCCTGATCTAACGATAAGATCCTCATCGTCAATTTTATAATTTGTCCCAAACCATAGCCATAATAGTAGTGCATTGTTTAATATGCCAACAATATACACCACTATATTTTGTTCAGTTATCATCATAAAAAACATTAAAATGATTACTCCCCAAATGAGAACAGCAAGCCAAATATCTTTTTTTGATTGAAAATTCAACACTTCACCTCCAATATAATGAATAAAAATCGATGTTGTGTACTATAATTTATTTATAGTTTACCATATGATGATTTTTTTACTCTAAAAAAGAAAACAAAAACATCTATTCCGTTGATTAAACAAAATAGATGTTTCTTTTAAAGATATTATTTACTTAAATTTGCATCATAAAACTCAATTAACTGTTCAAATAAATCAGTATCTATACGGGTGCTCCAACGTTCTCTGTCTAAATTTTTCTCAATGAACTCTGCCTTTTCTTTCTCAAATCTTTGTTGATTTTCTTCTTTCTCATAATCATAGTCGAGAGAATCTGTTCACTCATTTATAGCTTCATCTAGATCGTCTTTATATGTGTTGTTCGGATCATCAAAGAAATGGTCATGACCTCTATCTTCAAAGTGAAGGAAGGTAAATCTCTCGTTATCTTTATATTTTTCATGAAATAAATCGTAGCCGTATTGTATAGGAATCATTTCATCATCTTCACTATGCGCAAGTAAAATAGCTGCATCACTTGACTCAAAACCATCCATCGCTGTGTTAGTCGCATATTTACCAAACTTCATCCATTCATGAATTTTTACAAAAGGCATCATTGTATAAATAAAACTACCCGCTTCTTGTTTTCCTACAGCTTCAAAATAATCTGAAGATTTATTGGCTCCACAACAAGCAACAACTGCTTCTACCTCAGGGTGATATGTAAGTACACTTGAAACATTATAACCGCCCCAACTATGTCCAAACAGCCCTATAGGTAAATCCGGGAAGTTCCCACTTTTTTCAATAAACGATATCGCATAGTCTAGGTCAATTGCGCCTTGAGGGAATCCACCTACTCCATCTCCCTCACTATCATCCGTTCCAGTCGCATCATAAGCAAATACATAGTAACCGTTTTGAGCAAAATAATTGATATACTCTAAATAAAAATTATGCCCACCATCACCAAAACCATGTGATAACACAATAATCCCTTTTTGATCGTCTCCTGCACTATACAGTGATCCCATTAGTATTTGTCCCTTATCAGATGGAAATTCATACTGTTTAGAATTCAAGCCTTCAAAGTCTGAAACTTTAAGCATAAATGGTGGATAACTTTCAAATCGCTGATTAGCATTTTGATTGTATATAAATATTGAAAAAATCCAAAAAGCACTTACTATTAAAACAAGAGGAATGATGACAATAAATAGCTTAGTTCTTTTCTTTAATTTTTTCATAATTAAACTCCTATACTTTTTAATTGAGTTCAATTAAATTATATCCAATTTTTAGGGTTTTCTAACATAATGAATGACTGTTACTATCAGATCGATACTAATTACGCCATTTTCTAATTATAAAATATTTACAAGGGAAATACTGTTATTAATTGATTTTTGTTGATTTGAAAATGATATTAAAATCATCTATAATCTTATTGACTAATAGGTAAATATAAAATGTTTTCTAGGATTCCGTAACTTTTAAGTTAGCCTGGTCCGAGAGAAAACTCACAGATTTTTCTGTGTCAAGGAAGGATAAAAGTCTGGGAGAAACTGATATCAGTTTTCTCAGGCTTTTTAATTTTATTGGGGGTAACTATGAAAAAATATTGGTTCACTTTATTTTTAGCATCTTTTTTTGAAGTGTTATGGGTTATCGGCCTTGCTCATTCGTATAACTTTTTAACATGGACACTTACCGTCATTTTAATTATCGTGAGTAACGTTTTAATGATTAAAGTTGCACAGATACTACCTACTACTACCGTATATACTGTGTTTGTTGGATTAGGAGCTGGTGGTACTGTAGTTGCAGAAATATTATTCTTTGGAGAACCTTTCAATTGGTTGAAGATTTTTTTAATTTTAATACTTCTAACTAGCGTGATTGGGTTAATGATTTTCACAGATTATGAAAAACAGCAAAGTGAAGCGAGGTATGAGAGCTGATGGCATGGATAAGCTTAATTATTTCGGGTATGTTTGAAACATTTGCGGTTTCAATGATCAACCGCTTAACTATAAAAAAGAATTGGCAAACTGTCATTTACATTATCATTGGTATAGGTATGTCACTATTGTTCCTTCACTATTCGTTGATTTATATTCCTATGGGAACAGCTTACGCAATATGGACAGGAATAAGCGTTGTGTGTAGCTCACTTATTGGTATGCTTTACTTTGGAGAATCAAAAAGCATTTATAGAATAGTATTTATTGCACTGATTCTCACCAGTGCAATAGGCTTAAAACTCATTTCATAGAAAATTTAAAAGCCCGGATAACAATCCAGGCTTTATTTAACATACCAGGTTGGAATAGCCCACGATATAGAGGACAATATATTACTGCTGATATATAATGCAAGCAACTTCCAAAATTCCAGAGGTACTTCATTATCAAAGTAGCCATCTATTATACCTGAGGCAAATGATGGCGAGGCTTGAGCACACCATACAATACGATCAAACTCTTCCCAAGGATCACCAAAATCGAAACGATTGAAATCAATGATTACTATCTTATTATTTTCAATCATCATATTACCGATATGATAGTCTGCGTGTTGAAAAGTTTGTGGCCTATTTGAAAGCAAATGGCGATTAGCTTCTATATAAGCGATAATATTTTCTGCTCCGTCCAATTCAATGGAACACTCATTATACATCTTAATTTTACTATCGATTTTTCATTAAATCGAATTTCCCAATCAAAATGATTCTCTGGCGCCGGAATTGAATGGATAACTTTAAGTATTCTCCCTGCCTCAAGACCAAGATTGTACTGCTCTCTCTTTGTTAAATCAGGGATGATTTCTCCAGCATTTCTACCTTCAATCCAACTCTCAATGATATAAACATCCTGATTACACTTTCCAAACTCAAACTGGTTTACACATAGAAAGATCAAACCTTTCCTTATTATTATCTTCTCTTACATCAGCTACTATTGTATAACCCTTTTTTCTTAGACGTTTAACTGTTTGAGCCATAGATGAATTATACACTTGATATGCCCGTCCAGTAATTTCCGATATTTGTTTGGCAGAACCTTTACCATCCATTTCAACCACTAAGACATAGATAGCTTCAAGTAAGGCAGGAGCAAAACAGTCTTTCTCCTGTAGCATCAGAATCCACTCATCGACAGTATAATTCTTTTCATTTGTTGGATGGTAATATAATTTTTTTGACATATAAATCACCTACCATTTTGTAAATCCTATTTCCTTTTACTTTTCCACTCTTGACAACAACGCCACCAACTCCACATGGG
>DWXM01000030.1 GCA_019119225.1 Candidatus Nosocomiicoccus stercorigallinarum | reverse complement strand
TGAAGTTCCATTTGAACTTCTCTAAACTCATCAAATAATTTCTTAGATTCTTCGTTTTCATTTACTGCTTTGTAATAAGATTCTAACGCTTTAAATTCTTCTGATTGTCTTAAAGCACTCTCAAGCGCATTTGCTTGATCATATACGTTTACCATCGAATTCTCCTCTTTTATAAATTTTCATAATTGATATGTTACCATATGTCACTATTATTTTAAAATGATACGGCTAAACAATATAAGGAACGACAATTCCTTGTATAAATCCAACAATTCCACCGAGAACATATCCAAGTAACATAATCATCCTTAGTTCATTTCTCGCAACTTCAAACACTAAAAATTCTAGTTTTTCGATATCAAAACTATCAATTTGTCGAGTAATCACTTCTGCAAGTTGTAAATTTTGTACAATCCCTGGGATATGTTTTCCTATATAGTAGATGATATTTTCTCTCAGTCGAATTTTACCTGAGGATTTTAAAGAATCAAATAAATTTTTGTTTAACAAATGTATTGGACGATCTAAAAATTCTTCGACATTGATTTTCTCTTTAAAAATCGAAGACGCACGACTGGTTATTTTCTCTTGGTCAATTGATGAAATATAGCTACTCGGCGTTTGTTTAATTAACGACTCATATTCACGAAGTATAAAATCGCGTTCGATATTTTTCATATCTTCGTTACCTAAAAGTTGCACTAACTCTCCTTGTACTCTCGTTGCGAGCGTTTCTTTTGGGACGACGTACTTAATCGCGCGCTCTAATTTACCTCTATTTTCTATAAAATCGTCAATCATTGTATAAATATCGTTATATCCCTTGTCAGAAGTTAAGTAAGAAATAATTCTTTCATTCAGTGCGAGATGAAGTGTACCCACTTCATTGTCTAATTTTTCTTTAGCATCTTCAGGTAAAAGTGATTCGATTGTTCTAAACATTAACTCATCACTAGAATTTTTAACTTTCGTATCAATCTCATGATATAAAAACTCTAAAATTTTATGACGTAAATTTGGAGATACTTTATTTAATAAATGACCAATTGAAATATTTTCTTTTTCGATTGTTTCGATTTGTTTATCGATAAATAAATCAATAAACTTTTCAGACTCTTTACTTTTTAATTTTTCTACAAAAACATCAGGCGTCAGCAAATATTCTGTAATAATATTTCCAAGTTTTTTTGACGCTTCTTTTCTACGCATCGGGACAACGCCTGGTGTCAGTGGAATTCTCTTACCAAATAAATACTTTGCTTCGTAAGGATGAAATAACATCTTAATTGCGATTGTATTTGTAATTCCCCCAATTAATGCACCGACAACAGTTGTAACGATGATTGTCGTTACCGACATAGTAAAATTCTCCCCTCTTAAAAAAAGAACACCTTTAAAAGGTGTTCTAAAATTTACTCTGAAGTTTTTTGTTTAAAAAACATCGTCGCTTGACGGCCTAAATAAGACGCGTGTTCTGGTTGGTTATTTTTATTCACGACACGATATAAATCGTTCATCTTGTTCTTTTCTAATCTCCAACCATCTTTCTCTTCTAACGTTTCCCAGTAGAGAATTTCTTTATTATACTGAGGATAGCTTGCACTTCCGCGTGATAATACTTGCGCAAGTTCTAGCGGATCCCCACCAAAAGTACTTGTTAAAATGTCACTATCTCTAAATAGTGCACAAACTGAAATACACGTTGTCCAGTTTGGAACAATTCTTTCTTTTTCAATTTGTACGAGAGTCTTTTTAGAAAGACCAACAGTTTGACTCATAGAATCTTGTGTATATCCAGCCTCTGTTCTCACTATTTTAAATTTTTCTTGGATGACCTTAGTAAAGGTTTTTTTATCCATAAATGATACTTCCCTTCCTAACCTACAAAGTTGCACTTAGTTTGTTACTTTACTTTTTCTAGTTTCTTGCTCATTGATAACAAGCGCAACCGCTGCATCACCAGATATATTGACGACCGTTCTCGTCATGTCTAACAGACGGTCAATTCCGATGATGATACCAATCGCAGCTGGATCGAGTCCAATCGAAGTCAGCACCATAGCTAACATAATTAAACCTACTCCCGGAACTCCAGCTGTTCCGATACTTGCAATTGTCGCAATTACCACAACTGTTACCATCTCAGTAATCGATAAATCGACGCCTGATAACTGAGCAATAAACACAGTCGCAACTCCTTGCATAATTGCTGTACCGTCCATATTAACAGTTGCACCCAGTGGCTGAACAAAACTTGAAATAGATTCACGTATCTTCAAGTTTTCCTGAGCAGCTTTTAATGAAACTGGTAGAACAGCACTAGATGATGACGTACTAAAACCAACTGTCATCGCTGGTGCGAAACCTTTTATAAACCAAAGAAAACTTTTCTTTGCAAAGAATCTCACCATAGAACCATATATTAGTACAAAATGGAGTAATAATGCAATTAATACACATAAGAAATACATACCTAATGATTCAATCGCTCCAAAGCCTGCATGAGTAAATGCTGTCGCAACTAAACCAAATGCACCAAGCGCTGCAAAATACTTCATAATCGCCATGACGATTGTCATAACAATCTTTTCAAACTCTTGGAGTAATTTAATTGTCGAAGGGACTTTATCTTGTAATACGATAATCGCAATACCAATAAATATAGCAAATGTAATAATCTGAATCATGTTTGTTTCTGCCATCGCACTAAAGAAGTTTTTCGGCACAAAACTAATAATCGTCTCATCGAATGATTGTGGGTTTACGTCGATATTATTGACATCTGACTCTCCACCAAACTCAGTGTTACGATATTCTGTAACTTCTGATGATTCTAATAAAATACCTCTACCTTCACCAGGGTTTAGTAGGTTCGCTACTCCCATCGCTATAGTAATCGCAATAGCTGTTGTCATCAGGTAAATGCCAACTGTTTTAAGTCCGATTACTCCGAGCTTTTTTGGATCACCGACGTTAATAACACCGAGTACAATCGATATAAATACGACAGGAACGACCATCATAAAGATTAAGTTTAAAAATACTTGTCCCAATACGTTAAATATGTACTGATCAACAATTTGAACAAACGTACTATCAATAAATATATTAAATATAGAACCGACGATAATACCAAGAACAAGACCAGCAATAATCATTATCGTCATCGTTTGACTTGAGGACCTTTTCTTTTTCTGTACTTCTGACATAATTATAACCTCCTAATATATAAATATATGAGTTTCCTTAATTATATTCTATTTTAATGTTAAAAGTAAATTTTTTCACTTTTTATTTGTATAAAAACTACAATAATAGAATTAGTATGAACAATTGTTTAGTAAAGATTATGCTATACTAAAGAGTACTATTTTTTTGGAGTGTGACGTATGAAGTCCATTAATAAAAATATTAAAAAAGCACGATTAGGTGCCGTGCTATCAATCGTCACTTATATATTTTTAACATTAGTTAAAATTACATTTGGTTTTTTAGATCAGTCTGATGCTTTAATCGCCGACGGTTTAAACAACTTTACTGACGTCATCGGTTCAACTGCATTATTTATCGGTTTAACAATCGCTTTAATTCCAAGAGATGATAACCATACGTACGGTCACTACCGAGCAGAACTAATTGCTGCTTTAATTGCGAGTTTTATAATGTTTGCTGTCGGTATACAAGTTATTATTCAAACAGTAATTAAATTTATAAATAATGACTACGCAGAACCGAGTACGACTTCATTATATATTTCTATTTTTTCAATGATTATTATGTTAATTGTTGCATTTATTAACTTTAGACTTGCAACTAAGGTTAATAGTGTCGCGTTAAAAGCAGCGAGCTTTGATAATTTACAAGATGGTTTAGTATCTCTCGGAGCAGCAATTGGTATTATCGGTGTGCTTATTGGTTTTGAAACTTTAGACACGATTGCAAGTTTCTTAATTGGTATACTGATCATTTACACAGCAGTTATTATATTTAAAGAAACTGCGACGACTTTAACCGATGGTTTTAATAGTAAGACATTAAAAGAGATGGAAGAAATTGTTCAAAACGTCAGTGGTGTGATAGACGTTGTAGATATTAAAGGGCGTTCACACGGGTTTATATATTTCGTTGACGTTACCGTAACAGTCAATCCTAAATTAAACGTTGTAGAAGGACATAAAATTACCGAAAGAATTGAACGAGCAATGTCCGATGCGTTTGGAGATACTGAGACAATTGTACACATCGAACCTGCTCTATTCTCATAAATTTACAATATGATGGCGTATCGCATAAACAACTGCTTGTGTACGGTCAGACACTTCGAGTTTATTTAAAATATGACTCACATGAGTTTTGACCGTTTTTTCACTGACGAAAAGTGTTTCTGCGATTTCTTTATTACTTTTACCGTAGACCATTTCTCTTAACACTTCTAACTCTCGCATCGATAAAACATTCTTTTGGTGCGGGAGTTTGTCATGTTTTAAAAGCTGAGACACATCTTCGTGAATGACTTGTTCACCGTCTGCGACTTTTCGTAATGATTCAATCAAATCATCCGCATCCATTTCTTTTATTAAGTATCCATCTGCTTTTTTATTCAAAACAGGACGAACGTATTCTTCTGACGTGAAACTCGTTAATATGACCACTTTAATTTTAGGATAGTCTCTTTTAATAATCTCTAAAATATCAATACCATTTAATTCTGGCATGACAAGATCAAGTAAAATTAAATCCACCGCTTCGTGATTAACTTCTAGAAATTTTATCAATGCTTCTCCACTATCAACATCTTTAATTACTTCTAAATCATCCGTTGTACTTAGTAAAAACTTCATACCTTCACGCACGACTGCGTGATCATCTGTAATGACAATGTTCATTATTTTCACTCTCTCTTTATCGGTATTGTAAAGCGTATTGTAGTTCCCTCATTTAATTTTGAGTGAACGTTTAAAACTCCCCCGAGTTTTTCAATACGTTCTTTCATGTTCGTTAAACCATTTTGACGTTTGACTGTTGATACGTCAAAGCCAGTACCTTTATCTTTTACCATAACTGAAAATAAGTCTTCAGTGGCAAGTAGTTTAACCTCACTCATCGTGACATTTGAATGTTTACTCGTATTATTTAACGCTTCTTGAATTACTCTAAACACTTCAACTTCACTTTGATCTGGTAAATAATAAAAGCCATCAATATCGATATTTAAGTCGATACCGATTAGTTCTGAATATTCTTTTAACGCATCGACTAAGCCATTTTCTAATCCGATAGGTTTTAATTGCCATATTAAAGCCTTCATTTCATTCATAGCATATTTAGACGTCGACTCGATTTTTTCTAATGTTGATTTCATTTCGTCAGATTTTGCGATTCGTACACCTGCATTACTCATAATATTAATTGAAAAAATCGTCTGATTAATTGAATCATGTAAATCTCTCGCGAGACGCTGACGTTCTTGAATTCGCGCGTTTTCTTTTTCAATTTTTGTTAATTCTATACGCTTTAATGCTGAACCGATTTGAAACGCAACAGACTCTAATAAATCTAACGTGTCTTTGTCGTATTCTTTAATGTTTTTAGTCGCGACATTTAAAATACCAAACGATTCTTCGCTTGAAATTAACGGTACTGTCGCATGATGCGTAATCGCTTCGTTTTTGTCACTATTTTCTCTAAATACTCGTTCTAATCTAGAGCAAGCGATAATATTCGTCGCTTTTTTTAAGTTATTTCTATTATACTGGTTAACACACCAACATTTCCCGTCAAACATCTTTTCAAAGTTGTTTTCTTTTAAACCGACAGGTAAATTATAATGCGCAGCAAGATCATGCTCGCCTTTATTATTAATAAAAAATATCCATCCAGTATCAAATTCACTATTTTCAACCAACAGTTTTAACGCATGTTTTAACATACGATTACGATCAGTTTCTTCATTTAAATATTCAGCAATCATTCTGAGTAGTTCTAATTTACTTTTCACGATAATCACCTTTTTAAAATTTTCTTCACATTCTGTTAACTCTAATTCCGAGTGATTGTGTTAAAATATAGTGTGACTTATTTTGAAATGATGAGGTGATTTATTGCATAAGAAGACTTTAATGCAACTTATACTTATCGTATCACTCACAGCAACTCTCGGCTCGCTATATTTTAGTGAAGTTCGAAATTATATACCTTGTGAGTTATGCTGGTATCAAAGAATTTTAATGTACCCACTTGTAATTATATCGTTAATTTCACTGATTAAAAATGACTTTAAAGCGTATTACTATATTCTCACAATGAGTATAATGGGCTTTATAATGGGAGTATACCATTATTCACTACAAAAATTACCCGCAGTTCAAGATGGGTTAAACGCTTGTAGTGATAATAGTTGTACAGTAACTTATGTCAATTACTTCGGATTTATAACTATTCCATTAATGTCTTTAACTGCATTTTTAATCATCATTGTATTATCAGTATTTAGTTTTAAAAAGGAGAATGTTCATGAACAATAAAATATTTTATGCCATTATTGCGGTTATCATTATTGGATTTCTTGGTGCTTTTTTATTTTTAAAAGGTGAAAAAAATGATCCAGATAACTTAAGTGATAGTGGTTATTATCCATATACCGATAAAGAACCTTCTGAACTTCAAGGTCCAACAATCGACAAATTAGATGATGAAAACTATCAACTAAACGAAACACCTGAATCGGCGAAACAAAAAATCGATAGTGGTGAAGAAATTTTTGTCTATTACTGGAGTCCAGTATGTGAATACTGTTTAAAAGCAACACCATTATTAATGGAAGCAAAGGATAAAGAGGATTTCCCACTTATTCAAGTAAACGTCTTAGAATACCAAACATTCCAACGTGAACAAGGGATCGAAGCCACACCAACACTCATTTACTATAAAGACGGTAAAGAAGTGACACGCGCTGAAGGTGCAGCTGAAACTGCAGACAACTACTTAGACTGGATCAACAGAGCGAGAGAAGAAAAATAATGATTTTTACAATTACGAATAAATCTAAAGATTCGTTAGAAAATGTCTTAAAATCAATGCATATACCTAAAAAAGAAATGCACTGGCTACGAATGAGTAAAGACATTAAAATTAACGATGAAAGTAAAACAATAAGAGATTTAGTTCATCAGGGAGATAGTGTTTATCTTCCTGATTTTTCTAATAAGAGTAGCTACGAAAAAAGTAATCAATACGCAAATATTCAATATGAAGATGATTATTTAGCGGTAGTTATAAAACCACATCGACAAAAAACACATCCAAATAATAATGAAACAGATACGTTAATGAACGACGCAATCAATACGGTTCAATCTAATTATTTAGAACCGATCCACCGAATCGATTTTGAAACAAAAGGTTTAGTGATTCTCGCTAAAAATAGTTACGTTAAAAAGATGTTAGATTATATGATTGAACATCACGAAATCATAAGAGAATATACTGCATACGTCAGTCGTCCAAACAACTTAAAAGTTGGAGATATTTCACTACCTATAAAAGAAGCGCGTCATAGTAATCACCAGGAAGTTAACCGTCGGGGTAAAGAAGCGTTAACGCACGTTTTATCTATTAAAGACAAAAAGGTAAAATTACAATTATCAACTGGACGCACTCATCAGATTCGTGTTCACCTCTCTCACTTAGGTGCACCGATTATTGGAGATAACATTTACGGTGGAGAAAAAAGTAAAGAGTTACAACTATTTGCGTCACGCGTACAATTTACGCACCCTGTGACAAAAGAAACTATTAATATTGAAATTTAAAACGATCAGCCAACAGGCTGATCGTTTTTATTTTACGCATTCGGATGAATCATATCTTCAGGACGAATCCATTCATTAAACTGTTCTTCAGTAACAAGACCAGTTTCTAATGCAGATTCTTTTAATGTAATACCTTTTTGATGCGCGTTTTTCGCAATTTTTGCAGCATTTTCGTAACCGATATGAGGATTTAACGCTGTAACTAGCATTAATGAGCGGTTTAATAACTCATCAATCACTTCCATGTTTGGTTCAATACCAACTGCACAGTTGTTGTTGAATGTGTCCATACCGTCACCAAGTAGGTAAATAGATTGTAATGTGTTCATTAAGATTAATGGCTTATACACATTTAATTCAAAGTTACCTTGTGATGCTCCAAATCCAACTGCTGCATCATTACCAAATACTTGTGCTGCAACCATCGATAACATTTCTGCTTGTGTTGGGTTTACTTTACCAGGCATAATTGATGATCCTGGTTCGTTTTCTGGAATAGTAATTTCACCAATACCTGCACGTGGTCCTGAAGCTAACCAGCGAATATCGTTAACGATTTTTAATACGTCACCTGCTAATGCTTTTAATGCACCGTGGAAATACACGACTTCGTCGTATTGAGATAACGCATGGAACTTGTTTTCTGATGAAACAAAATCATAGCCAGTTTGTTTCGCAATTTGTTTTGCAACTCTTTCACCAAACTCAGGATGAGCGTTTAATCCAGTACCAACTGCCGTACCACCAATTGCTAAGTGTGAAAGTTGTTGTTTAGATTCATTAATCATTTCTAATGCTTTGTCTAAACTATATCTCCAACCACTCACTTCTTGACCGAGCGATAACGGTGTTGCGTCTTGTAAGTGTGTACGACCAATTTTAATGATTTCTTGGAATTTTTCTTCTTTTTCTTTGAACGTATCACGTAATTTTTTTAGTGCAGGAAGTAAAGTGACCTCAGCTTCAGTCATTAACGCCACATACATTGCTGTTGGGAATGTATCATTAGAACTTTGTGATTTGTTCACGTCATCATTTGGGTGAACGACTTCATCAATTCCTTTTTCTTTTAAATAATCGTTCGCAACATGCGCGACGACTTCGTTTACATTCATATTACTCTGTGTACCGCTTCCAGTTTGCCAAACAACTAATGGGAAATGTTCGTCTAACTCTCTTCTAATAATTTTATCAGTTGCGTGTACAATCGCATCTTTTTTCGCTTCAGATAATTTACCTAAATCAAAGTTAACGATAGCTGCCGCGCGTTTAAGTTGTGCGAACGCAACAATCACTTCAATCGGCATTTTCTCTTTACCTACTGGGAAGTTTTGACGACTTCTCTCTGTTTGAGCAGCCCAAAACTTATCCGCTGGAACTTTAATTTCACCAAACGTATCATGTTCTATTCTGTAAGACATTAAAAAAATTCCTCCTGAATTTCGTATTTATACTAAGTATAACTGAAATTTCAGGAGGATTCACTTAAAATTAGTTATCATTTTCTTCATGATATTTGTCGAGATTTTTATCTTCTAAATCTGCACCGTGATTCGTGTGGTCAATAGACGCAGTATCTCCTTCTGAGATGGCTTCCATCTCCTCACCGAGTGCTTCAACGTCTTCTTCGTTAAATGTCATCGAGTTTTCGTCCGTGTAATCGTCGTATTTCTTATCTTTTTTAGTCATATAATCCCTCTCTTATGCGAACTTATATGTGTAGAATTCACGAATATCTTTGTCGAGTTTACTTGCTGCATCCTCATCTAAAATAACTGTCACCATACGGTGTTTCTTAACTTTTGATAATGCTGAGTCTCTACTCATATCTGCATCATATAATTTACGTACAGTCTCACTTGCATCTACACCACTCGCATAGATGAATAGCTCTTTAGCTCCAAATAATAAGTCGCTACTCTCTCCACCTTTAAATCCTTTAAATTCGTGATCTAAGTTTAATACTGCAACGTTTAATTTTTCTTTCTTATCAAGATGTCTGTCTAAATCTTCATCTGATTTAATGTTACGAATTTGTTGATCTGGTAAATCCAGTTGGTTAAATTTCGCCCCACCTTCAGAGTTTGCTAAAAAAAGTTTAACGTTTGATAGACTTACTGGATGATTGTTAATTTCTCCAATTAAAAAGTCATATGCATCATCTAATTTTTCATTTAAATCTAACACTAACGTAGAATCAGGGTTTAAAGACAGTTGTTTTCTAATCTGATCTGCTAAAAATAAATCTGCGTCGTGTTTTGTTTCATAAATTTTAAAATTTAAAGCCATAATCGTCGTCTCCTATCAAGAACAGTTTATTAATAATAGATTACCCTAATACATGTCTTTTAAACAATCATTATCCTAAAATTAAAATACTCTTTGTTTCAATGACAAAATAGTTTATAATAATAGTAACAATTAAATGCACTGGAGGATATTATAGATGAAGGCAATTCTTATCTTTATGGTATGTGCAAGTTTCCTAGTAGCAATCTTAACTGCAGGAAGAGAAAACAAACCTGGTTATGTGGATAACGGACCAGACCAAAGAAACGATGTTAGATAATAAAAACGCAAACTTATAAAAGTTTGCGTTTTTTGTTTCTATTAATCTTTTAAATATCCTTGTTCGTTTAGTACATCTTTAATATCTGCACGTACTTCTCCCATTTTCGATAGTTTTCGAATCACTTGTTCTGACCAGTTGTCTTCACGTTTATTTGTATCGCGGTTTTTGTAGTATTGATTGATTGTTTCATCGTAATCGTTTAATGATTCTTCAACCGCTTCAAACTCTGGATAAGAGTTTTCAAAGTAAACTGTGTCAAGTGGAAGTCTTTCTTTAAAGCTACCGTCACTATTTTTGTAACCGACTGCCATACCAACTACTGGGAATGTGCCTTCAGGTAAGTCTAAAATTTCAATGATTTTTTTCGTATTGTTACGTATTGATCCTAAATAACAAATTCCTAAATCAAGTGACTCTGCTGCAACTGCTAAGTTTTGCGCGGCAAGTGCTGCATCTACAACACCGACGAGTAAACTTTCTGTCGTTTCAAAGTTTACGTCGTACCCTTTACGTTTTGCGAGTTGTAAATGACGATTATAATCCGCGACAAAAATGAATAAGTGACCGTTATCTTTAACATACGGCTGTGTACTCACTTCCATAATTGCTTGTTTTTTATCTTCATCAGTAACTACGATAATTGAATACGCTTGAACGTAACTTGACGTCGATGCTTGCTGTGCTGATTTAACAAGTGTTTCTACGACATTTTTTTCAAGTGGTCGATCTTCAAAATCTCGAATTGAGCGGTGGTTTTGTAGTAATTTAATTGTTTCGTTCATAATAATCCTCCTATATTAAGCCTTTAAATCCTTGTTGACGAATCGCTTCGTAAAGCACCATCGCAACTGTGTTTGAAAGATTTAAACTTCTAAAATCTTTGTGCATTGGAATTCGCATTAAACGGTCACTATATTTTTCTTTAATATAATCTGGGAGTCCTGCAGTTTCCTTACCGAAGATAAAATAATGATTTTCTTCAGTGTTACTGTAGTCCTCTTCATGATAATAATTTTCTCCAAATTTTGATATAAAGTACAGTATTCCGTCTGCTTGTTCTAAAAAATCTTCAATACTGTCGTGATATGTCACGTCTAACTGATACCAGTAGTCCATACCTGCACGTTTTAAATGCTTGTCTGTAATTTCAAACCCAAGTGGTTTAATTAAATGTAACTTTGTCTTTGTTGCTGCGCATGTACGTCCGATATTTCCAGTATTTTGCGGAATATCTGGCTGAAATAATACGATATGATTCATAGTTTACCCCTCTTGAATACCTTTTAACATTTCTATTTTAACATCTTCGTCAGTTTCTTTTTTATATCTCTCACTAATATATTCAAGTGCTTCGTCGCCTAATATTTGACCGATTGCCCAGTATGCTGTTCCTTTAATCACAGGTCGAACATCGTTTTCAGCAACGTCTTTCAATGTTGGAATCGCACTTTCTTCTTTAAAATGTGCAAGTGCAATAATTGCATTTCGTTGTAGCGGGTTCTTACCACGCCACACACCAGCTAAATGTCCATATGTCTCTTTAAACTCTCGATTTGAAACCTTTAATAGACTCGTTAATTCTGGCTTTAAAATTTCAGGCTCTAAAATGATATCGTCTTGCTGCGTGTTAATTCCAACATTTAATGGACATACTTGCTGACATGTATCACAACCATAGATTCTGTTACCAATGGATTTTCTAAATTCATCTGGAACAAAAGTTTTCGTTTGTGTTAAAAATGAAATGCACTTTTTAGAATCAAGTTGTCCATTACCGACGAGTGCACCTGTTGGACATCTGTCAATACAAATTGTACAGTCACCACACGTTCCAACGAGTGGTTTATCTGGAGGAAAAGGTATGTTAATAAGCATTTCACCTAAGTAGGTCCATGTCCCGAGCTCTGGATTGATGATAAATCCATTTTTACCAATAAATCCAAGTCCACTTCGAAGTGCGACTTCTCTATCGGATAATACTCCCGTGTCGACCATTGACATCATCTCAGCACCGTCGACTCTTTCTTTAATAAATGCTTCTAACTTATCGAGTCTTTTTCTTAATAGTTGATGATAATCCACACCCCAAGACGCACGAGCGAATATCCCGCGGCGCTCACCTTTACGAGATTTTGGTGCATCTTTAGGTAATCGGTTCGGGTACCCAACAGCAATCGCAATAATCGATTTCGCACTCGGTAATGATATTTTTGGATCTACACGCTCTTCTATCGTTCCTTTTTCGAAACCAGACTCATAGTTATTTTCATAATAGGAGATGAGTTTATCTCTAAACTCGTGAAACGGATCAGCCGTTGTAAATCCGATTTCGTCGATACCAATTGAATGTGCGTACTCTATAATCTCTTCTTTTAACGCTTGATAGTCCATAAGACACCTTCTTTCCAGATTAAAAAAAGAAGCCATTTAGGCTTCTAATTAATACTGCATTGCTTTTTTTATACGTTCAGGAATAATGAGTGCCTCTGCAACCATATCTTCCGGATGGAATGTGTGATCAATACAGTCTTCAAAAAAGTCTATATGTGTCTGATCGATATATGAAACTGTGTCGCTCTCAGCGGCTTCTTTATCTTGTATTGTATACCAATATAAATATTCGACATCGTTAAACGCTTCGCGGAAGATCGTTTCAACGTAAACTTTTTCTCCTTCAACGTTACGAATAACACCTTCCATATTGTTATGTATATACTCCATCCAACGATCCACTTTTTTAGTTTTTCCTGGCTTAACTCTAAATTTAGTTAACTCCACTTTATACATTTATTTCACCTCTTGCGATATGCAAATAAACATTCTAAAATGATACTCAATACATTATTAGATTATACACTTATTTTTAAATAACTCCACACCTATATAAAGAAAGGTTTGAGACAATTTATGCTTATTTTAGCATCTGGTTCACCAAGACGGCAAGACCTACTAAAACAAGTCGAGTTAAACTTTTTAACGATTATCTCAAATGTCGACGAATCATCTGTGACTGAGACAGACCCTAAAGAAAAAGCGATGACACTCGCACGCTTAAAATCTCACGCGATTGATAACGATGAAGACATTATTTTATCTTGTGACACACTGATCCATTTTAACGGCGAAATTTTAGAAAAACCAAAAGACAAAGACGACGCACGGCGCATGCTTAAAATGCTATCAGGGAACACCCATACCGTCATTTCAGCGGCACTACTTCGTAAAGCTGATGTTGAAATACCAATCGTTAGAGAAACAGAAGTCGAATTCTTCGATTTAGACGATAAAACAATCGACCACTACTTAAACACAGACGAGCCATACGATAAGGCAGCAGCCTATGGCATCCAAGGCCTTGGCGCAATGTTTGTAAAACACATTTCTGGTGATTATAATGCTGTCGTTGGACTTCCACTTGGAGATATATGTAGGAAGCTGCGGGAATTGTAATTGTTGTATAGTGTGATGTAGCGAGTGCATATAACTTTATCGGAAGAGATAGTGTTTTGTTACACTATCTCTTTTGTTAGATTTTCTTTTATCATAAGTCATAGTAACCTTTTACACTATCTCTTCAGTTAGCGAGGTCTTTATCGTAAGTGATAGTATCTAATTACACTATCTCTTCGGTTAGACCGTCGTTTATCACAAATCATAGTATCTAATTACACTACCTCTTTGGTTAGCGCACAATTTATCACAACTCATAGTAACCTTTTACACTATCTCTTCAGTTAGCAATAGCATCTATTTCCTCTAACTTCATCATTATCAATCAATCCTTCTTTTTAAAAACTGTTGATTAAAAACACAGTATTTAAATTTCTTACTTCTATTCTTATCAGTTTTTTAATCATTGATTGCAATTTATCAATTATTGTAATTATACTCTTTTTAAGCGTTTTATATTGTATAATCATATTCAAATAATTATTATTGGGGGATATATGAAGATTAAAAAATCTCTTGTACATCGTCAGTTGGTTGCTCTAAAGAAACGCGGTCATTTATCTTTTAAAACAAACACCTATTTGAAACACTTGAATTTAGGTCACGGCGGAGAAGTATCTTTTGCAAATATTTTTGATAGTATGATGTCGGATTATTGCGAGACGATTCATGATTTTAGATTTATTATGGATGGATCCGAACGTCAAATCGATACAATGGCGATTTTTAATGATTCTATTCTAATTTTTGAAATTAAAAATCATCAAGGAAATCAAGTTTTTCATAATGGAAGCTTTTATAGCTACAAAACTAAAAAAGAGTTGAAGTCTCCACTTCGTCAGGTTAATGACATTGCTCATAAATTCTCAGAACTACTCTATTCTATAGATCAAAAAATTCCGATTTATAGCTATGTCGTCTATATGAATCGAAATTTTCAACTTTATAACTTACCTTTAAAAGAGCCAATTATCATGTATTCACAGCTCAATAATTTTTTACATGATTTAAAAATCCAACAGACACTCGTTAAACCTCAT
>DWXM01000029.1 GCA_019119225.1 Candidatus Nosocomiicoccus stercorigallinarum | reverse complement strand
TTCATTAGAAATCGCGGAAGAAGCGTTAAATGAAATTGATAAAGATGCAGTTGATCGAATTTTTGAAGCATATGAAAACAGATAAGACTTAGGCGATGTCCTAAGTCTTTTTTATGGTAGGAGAGATTTTTATGATTTATTTAGACAATGCAGCAACGACAAAACCGTTTAAAGAAACTCTTGAAACGTATAATACGGTCAATGAAAAATACTTTTTTAACGCAGCAAGTGTTCATAAAGGTGGTCAAGAAGTGAGTCAATTACTTGAAGCTTCTCGTTCACAAATGAAAGAGTTATTAAATTTAAACGACTACGGACTGATATTTACTTCTGGTGCGACTGAAAGTAATAATATTGCGATACAAAGTACAATTAAACGTAAAATTAAGTTCGGTAAAACAGTTCTTGTATCTGAACTTGAGCATCCAAGTGTTATTGAAGTGTTAAGAAATATTGAAGGTATTAATCTCGTCTATATTAATACAAAAAGAGATGGAATTATTGATTTAGAAGATTTAAAAGAGAAAATGAATGAAGATGTTATTTTCGTTTCAATTATCGCAGTAAATAATATTGTTGGTAGTGTGAACCCTGTAGAAGAGATTATAAAAATTGTGAGAGAATATAATCGCGCATTTCTACATATCGATGCAACCCAAGCAATTGGTAAAATTGATTTAGATTATAACGGTGTGGACGCTTTAACTTTATCAGCACATAAGTTTTACGGTGTAAAAGGCGTTGGTGCATTATTTATAAAAGAAATTAACGCGTTAAATCCAGTAATGTATGGTGGCGGTCATGAATTTAATATTAGAAGTGGCACAGTCAACGTACCGGGGATTGTATCAATGGCAAAAGCGTTACGACTTGCGATTGAGAACATGAATCATGCGAACAAAAACTTAAAGTCATATAATAAAAAAATCACCGACCATTTTAAAGACTACAAAGCGATTTACATTCAGCCGTCACATTTACCGAATTATATTAATATGTCAATTAATGGTGTAAAAGGTGAAGTGATAGTAAATGCATTATCTAAGCGGTCAATCTACGTTTCAACAACAAGTGCATGTGCATCACAGCGTGACGAGTTAAACGAAACGCTAATCGCAATGGGGAATAAAAACAGTGTTATCGAAGGAAGTATTCGTATTACAATGGGACAGTATACAACTGAAGAAGAAGTCGATCAGTTTATAACAGTATTCGACGAGATTTATAAAGAATTAGGAGATGTATTCATTGAATTATGATTTAATACTCGTAAGATACGGAGAACTTACGCTAAAAAAGAAAAATAGAAAAATATTTATTGGTAAACTTGTGTCTCAAATTGAACAAGCATTAGAAGGTAAAAATGTTGTGGTTCGAGCAAATAGAGACAGAATGTATATAGAATTAGACAATGAAGATGCGTACGATATTATCGACCGTTTGAAACATGTCAACGGGATTTTAAGCATGTCACCAATTATTAGACTTGGTAAGTCGGAAGATGAAATGAAGAGAGTTGCTCTCGAGTTAGAGTCAACATTTAATAAAGACGATACATTTAAAGTTGAAGTGAAACGTGTGGACAAATCATTTCACTTAAAAACACACGATATACAGCAACTGATTGGTGGGTATGTGGTAAGAGAAACAAATCGACCTGTTAATATTAAACACCCAGATCATACAATTATGATTGAAGTACGTTTTGAAGGGGTGTATATGTACAGTGAAGTGTTTGAAGGTAACGGTGGGTTACCACTTGGGACAGGTGGTAAAACTGTTTTAATGTTATCTGGCGGAATAGACAGCCCAGTTGCTGGGTTTGAAATTATGAAGCGCGGAATTGAAATTGAAGCAATCCACTATTTTTCACCACCGTATACAAGTGAACAGTCGCTAGAAAAAGTTAAAAAATTAGTGGATATTATGGCGAAAAAAACAGGTGTCAGTATTAAGATGCATATCGTTCCATTTACAAAAATTCAAACGAAGATTTACGATAAAATTCCAGATGGGTATTCAATGACAACAACGAGACGAGTGATGTTAATTATTGCTGAAAGACTCGCAAAATCAATCGGCGCTGAAGCGATTGTGAACGGCGAAAACATTGGACAAGTCGCGTCACAAACGTTAACAAGTATGAATACAATCAATCAAGTCACAAATTTCCCAGTACTCAGACCACTATTAACGTATGAAAAAAATGAAATTATTCAAAAATCAATGTACTACGGGACATATGAAACGTCGATTTTACCGTATGAAGATTGTTGTACAATATTTAAACCAAAAAAGCCTAAAACACAACCAAACTTAGAAAATGTTGAGAAATATGAATCTAACATTGATTTTGAGCCACTTATTGAAGAAGCATTAAACGATATTGAAATCTATCAATCAAATAGTGAAGAAGAAAATTCAAAATTTAGTGACTTATTATAATTTAACTGTGTTAAACTAACTAGTACAGATGTTGAAAGGAGATGGAAGTATGAAAAGAGTTATCGCATTAATTGCTGCGATTGCACTCCTTATTTCAGGTGTTGTAATGAGCGTATTTAATGTATTTCAAAAAGATCAATTAGATGATTTTTTCAGTAGTTTTTCTGACCAGTCACCAGTCACAGTTTTAGAAGAAGGTGACGTAAATAATCAAATCGCGGTCATTAACATCGAAGGAGTGATTCAGTCTGCTCCTGAAAGCACAGGACTTTTAAACTCTTCTGCTGGTTATAATCATCAATTAACAATTGAGGCATTAAAAGAAATTATCGAAGATGACTCGGTTAAAGCTATTTTATTAGACGTTAATTCACCTGGTGGTGGCGTTTATGAGAGTGCTGAGGTACATAAGTATTTAAAAGAAGCAAAAGACAAAGGTAAAAAAATATACAGTTCAATGGGAACAATGGCAGCAAGCGGTGGATATTACGTATCAGCGCCTGCGGATAAAATCTATGCAAGTAATGAAACGTTAACAGGCTCAATCGGTGTAATTATGCAAAGTATTGATTACAGCGAACTTGCAGAAAAATACGGTGTAAAATTTAATACGTATACATCTGGAGATATGAAAGATATGTTATCTCCATCTAAAAAGCCATCTAAAGAGGAAAAAGAGTACGTCC
This sequence comes from Candidatus Nosocomiicoccus stercorigallinarum, assembly GCA_019119225.1. GTDB lineage: Bacteria > Bacillota > Bacilli > Staphylococcales > Salinicoccaceae > Nosocomiicoccus > Nosocomiicoccus stercorigallinarum. Next base: position 27,759 of record DWXM01000029.1, on the reverse strand, counting down.
AACATATGGTCAATTCAATGTTTAGTGACTTTGTAAAAGTCGTTTCTGAAGGTCGAGATATGAGTGAAAAAGAAGTTCGTAAACTTGCAGACGGTAGAGTATATTTAGGCAACGATGCTTTAGAAAATGGTTTAGTCGATGAGATTGGTTACTATGATGATGCATTAAACGATCTTAAAAAAGAAATCGATGTAGATAATCCACAAGTTTACACATACGGTCAAGACTTAAATAGCTTATCAATGTTTGGATTTAAAGCACCAAATATGGTCCAAAAATTATTTACAGATAACGACGCATTAATCGTTGAGAACTTATTAAATAAACGTCAAGGTCCAAAACCGATGTACTTATACGAAGAATAGAGGTGAGGTAATGAAAAAAGAAACAGTAATCTTGCAAAAAGAATTATTATATCCTGTTGCAGATACGATTGTCCGTCTCATTGCCTACATTATTGATCTCATCGTTTTATGGTCAATTCGTCAAATTGCAATCATTCCGATTTTAACGATGCTTGGCCTTATGAACAAAAATATAATATTTGATGCGATTCCAGTATCAACTGTTGTATCGACAATTGTATTTTTCACATACTTTGTGTTGATGACATATTTCTTCCATCAAACGTTAGGAAAGATGATATTTGGTATAGAAGTCGTTTCAAGTAACGGATATAATTTATCATTTATGCAAGTAATATTTAGAGAATTGATTGGTCGATATATAACACAAGCGCTTCTGAATTTACCATACTTAATGATTCTATTTAACAAAAACCGTATGGGTCTTCATGACTTCATCGGAGACACATTAGTTGTAAACTCGAATGATGTTGAATATACTGTGGATATAGAATCTAACAGAAAAGAAGGGCTGATTTAACTTATGACAACAATTACTTTTGGTGGCAACGAAGTCACATTAGACGGTAAAGCAGTAGATAAAGGTCAACAAATTGAAAGTTTTAAAGTTGTAAACAATGAGTTAAAAGATGTTGAACCGTTAAAAGAATTTAAAGGTACGAAAAAGCTGATTAGTGTAGTACCTTCACTTGATACGGGTGTATGCCAAGTTCAAACAAAAACATTTTATAGTAAAGTTGCTGATGTTGAAAACACACAACTAATTACTATTTCAAACGACTTACCATTCGCTCAAAAACGTTTCTGTGCAGATGAAGGTATCGATAACGCGGTTACTTTATCTGACCATAAAGATCTTGAATTCGCAAAACAATTTGGTACATTAATGCCAAACTTACGCCTTCAAGCAAGAAGCGTATTCATTTTAGACGAAGACGATAAAGTCGTATACTCTGAATATGTACCTGAAGGTACGAACGAACCAGATTATGAGAAAGCAATCGAAGCTTTAAAAAGTATTTAATGAATTGCTATAATAGGACTATTCGAAAGAATAGTCCTTATTTTTTTTAGAGGTGAATGTTTAAATGGAATTGAGTAATTTAGAAAAAATTTATGAAACACTCGTCAATAAAACAGATGAAATCAAAAAAGAAACTGATTTATCGAGAATAGAATCGTTATCACGAGCACTACTTGAAGTGGAAGTAGATGGAACAAAAGCAGAAAAAAGAAAAGCATTTCAATTTGCGTACTTAAAACAGTTAAAAGATGAAGCTATTCAACCGAATCACCAATTAACGCCTGACGTTATTGGGTATACAATCGGATATATTAATAACGTTTTAAATGATAATAAAGAAGTGTCTTTACTAGATATAGGGAGCGGAACAGGTCATTTATCAATGACATTAAGTGAATTGAATCCAGAATTACAATTAAATGGTGTTGAAATTGATTCAACACTCGCAGAGTTAAATGCAAATCTATGTGAGTTTTTAGAAACACATATGAAAATCTATCCTCAAAACATTATCGAACCAAATTTTATTGAAACAGTTGATACGGCAGTTGGTGACTTGCCTGTCGGTTATTACCCGGTACAAGTTGAAGGATATAAAACAGCGTTTAAAGAAGATAATAGTTTCGCACATCTATTAATGATTGAAGCAGGTATGAACAAAGTTAAAAGTGACGGCATCGGTATTTTTACAGTACCATCAAATATTTTAACTGAAAATCAAGAAACTTTTAAAAAATATATTAAAGAAGACGTAACATTACTTATGTTTTTAAATTTACCAAGAACAATTTTTAAAGATGAAAAAAGTCAAAAATCAATTATCGTTCTTAAAAAAGGTCATGAATCATTACAAAATAAAGATGTCTTAATTGGAGATATCCCCGACTTTAAAGATGAGGCGAGTATGAAAAACTTCTTAGCAACGATTGAAGAATGGAATAATAAATAAAATGTTTAACCTCCTTAAGAAATGGATACTCTATATAATACAGACTTTTTAAGGAGGTCTTTATTAATGAAGTACGATAAAATATATATAGACGGTGAATGGGTTGAACCATCAACAACAGATGTAATTGAAGTTGAAAACCCAGCAACAGAAGAAGTTTTTACGACAGTGGCAAAGGCAACAAGTGAAGATGTCGACAAAGCAGTTGAAGCAGCAACTCGCGCGTTTAAAGAATATAATCAAACATCACTAGAAACACGTAAAAAATATGTTGAAGAAATTTTAGATGGTATAATCGAGCGTCAAGAAGAGTTTGAAGAAACGATTCGTCAAGAGCTTGGAAGTTCATATAACTATACAAAAACGGCACAAGTTGAGCAATCAATTAATGAGATTAAAGCAGCTCTTGAAAATGCTGATAAAGTAGATTTCACAGAGCATCATGAAGGATTTGACTTAGTGCGTGAAGGTGTAGGAGTAGTTGCAGCTATCACACCATGGAACTATCCATTAAACCAAATCCAAAGAAAATTAACAGGTATTTTATTAGCAGGTGCGACAACTGTTATTAAACCAAGTACAAAAACACCTGTCACAGCTTATTTACTTGCTGAAGTTATTGATAATACGAGTTTACCAAAAGGCGTATTTAACTTAGTTCCAGGATCTGGTAGTGAAGTTGGTGATCCACTGACAGGTCACGAAAAAGTCGATATGGTATCATTCACTGGATCTACAAAAGTAGGAAGCGGAATTTACGAACAAGCAAAAGAAAATATTAAAAATATTCACTTAGAGCTTGGTGGTAAATCACCAAACGTATTACTTCCTAACGGAGATGCTAAAAAATCTGTAAAACAATCGATGGATGCAATTATTAATAATGCTGGACAAGCGTGTTCTGCATTAACTCGTATCATTGTACCTGAATCAAGATTAGAAGAAGTTGAAGGTTACATTAAAGAATACGTTGAAGAAAATGTACGTATCGGTAGTCCTGAAGACGAAGATAAAACAATTGGACCAGTATTATCTAAACAGCAACAAGATAAAATTTATGAGTATATTGAAACAGGTAAAAAAGAAGCGACATTACTACTTGGCGGTGGTAAAGTAGAAAGTGAAGACAAAGGTTATTACGTTGAACCAACAGTATTTACGAATGTCGACAATAAGAGTACAATCGCTCAAGAAGAAATCTTTGGACCAGTATTAGCTGTGATTACTTACAAAGATGTTGATGAAGCACTCGAAATCGCAAATGATTCTAGTTACGGATTATTCGGTGCAGTATTTGGTGAAACGAAAGAAGAAGCATATGAATTTGCGAAACAAATTCGTACAGGAAGTATTCTTGTAAATGGTTCACCTAGACTCCCTGCAGCTCCATTTGGAGGATATAAACAATCCGGTATCGGTAGAGAAATCGGTTGGATTGGTATTGAAGAATATACAGAACTAAAAGTGTTATATACAGAGTAAATAAATTAAGGGCCTCTACTAAAAGTAGAGGCCCTATTTTAATGCTTTAGTTTCTGTGTTCTTGTACTAATTTGTCAGTTGCAACTGTTGGTTCAAAGTCATCTGGTAATGTTTCAGTTCTAACGACTAAAACGTCACATGAAGCATGACGTACAATAGCTTCAGATACTGATCCAATAATGAATCGTTCAACTGCGTTTAAACCTGTAGAACCAACAACGATTAAGTCAGCATTCGTATCTTTAACAATTTTTTTAGGAATTACTGATTTAGGAGAACCGTACTCGATGAGTTTAACAACCTCTTCAACACCATCAGAAATCGCTTTATTTTTGTAGCCTTCTAAAAGCTTGTCAGCGAAATTTTTTGCACGTGTTGAAATCGTACGATCATAAGCTTCAACAGAAGCATAACTTCTTGTATCGATTACGTTAGTAACAATAAGACGCGCGTTAGATTGTTTTGCTAAGTTCACTGCTTTTTCAAATGCCCATTCTGCTTCATGAGAACCGTCGACTGCGATTAAAATGTTTTTGTAATTTTTCATGAATATTCCTCCTTAACTTCAGTACTCCATACCCTTTTTCTGTAATTAATAATCAGTAAAGAGTAGTACTGTCATATTTATTTTAACAAATTTACTAATGTATGGATAACAATTTTTTTATTTACTATGTTATGATGAAATTAAGAGGAAGTTGTTATAATCAATAAGAAAAGAGGTAATCAAATGATTATTGGAGTACCAAAGGAAACTAAAAACAACGAGAACCGTGTCGGATTAACACCAGATGCTGCATATGCATTTGTTCAAGCAGGTCACGAAGTACTTATTGAGAAAGATGCTGGAGTTGGATCATTTTTCTCTAATGAAGAGTATGAAGAAAAAGGAGCAAAAATCGTAGACTCTGCAAATGAAGCATGGGACGTTGACATGGTGGTTAAAGTTAAAGAACCACTTGAACCGGAATTTGATTTATTCAAAGAAAATCAAATTATCTTTACGTACTTCCACTTAGCGCCAGAAGTAGAATTAACGAAAGCATTAATCGACAAAAAAGTTACAGCAATCGCTTATGAAACAATCGTTGACAAATTTGGTGGATTACCATTATTACAACCGATGAGTGAAGTTGCAGGACGTATGGCAACTCAAGTTGCGGTTGAAAACCTAGTTGCGATTAAAGGTGGACGCGGTATTTTACTTTCAGGCGTACCTGGAGTTGACCGTGGTAAAGTAACAATTATCGGTGGGGGTAACGCAGGTACAAACGCAGCGAAAATTGCAGTTGGACTTGGAGCGAAAGTTACAATTCTAGACTTAAATCCACACCGTTTAAGAGAACTAGATGAGTTATTTGGTGACCAAGTTCAAACGTTAATGTCTACACCAATGAACATCAAAAAAGAAGTCGAATCAAGTGATGTTGTTATTGGTTCTGTATTAATTCCAGGTGCAAAAGCACCAGTGTTAGTCACTGAAGAAATGATTAAAAATATGGGTGACGGTTCAGTGGTTGTCGATATCGCAATTGACCAAGGTGGTAACTTTGAAACATCTGACCGTATTACAACACATGACGACCCAACGTATATTAAACATGGTGTTATTCACTATACTGTAGCAAACATGCCAGGTGCAGTACCAAGAACTTCTACAATTGCTTTAACAAACTCAACATTACAATATGGACTTCAAATCGCAAACTTAGGTCCAGAAGAAGCTGCTAAACGTAACGCAGGCCTTAAAGAAGGATTTAACGTCTATCAAGGTCACGTGACATATAAAGCTGTTGCAGAAGCACAAGATTTAGAATATGTTGAAATTGATTCATTAATCTAATATACAAGTTGTTTTAAAAGGGATGAGTGCTAATAGCTCATCTCTTTTTTTAATTGAATTGACGACTGGAATAATTTCGATACGTTTTCTTGCGAACGATTTTAGTTGTGCGAGTGGTTTTAACTCGTTATAATTTTTAAAATCTAAATCTCTCACATCATACATGACTGCAGTCACGTTATGTTTAATTGCAATTTCTAAATTTTTAGATTGTAAAAAATAGGGGATATTTGAAAACGATGGACCGATAATCAAATGTTTTTGTTTAATAATTTTAGATAGTTCCCTTAGAAAGTTTTCATCTAACTCATTTTTTACAATACATTGATCAGTCACATACCCGTCAATATTTGGAGTTTCTTTTATCATTTCGAAATGGATATTTTGAATGATGAATGGATCGATTTCATTAAAAAAATTTAAAGACATTAACACCGTAGAATTTTGGTGCATCATCTTATACATATTTGTGACGACTGGATTTGATTCTATTAAATCGTTTGTAAAAAAGACAAAATCTTTACTTTCATTAAAATTATTTATATTAAAAATTGTAGTCATAGTAACACCTCTCACATAATATAGCACAATATAATGATTAGTTAAGTGAAAAATCGGTTATATAATTAGAGTAGATAATAAGGAGGAAATATAATGACACAAGTAACTTATCATGGACATTCTATCGTTCAATTTGAACATGACGGTGTTAAAGGGATTTTTGACCCGTATATTACAGGGAATGAGTTAACAGATTTAAAAGTAGAAGATGTTAAAGTAGATTATATTTTACTCACACATGCACACAATGACCACGTCGGAGATACTGTTGAAATTGCTAAAAATAATGACGCGACAGTCATTGCACCAGTTGAATTAGCAGGATATTTAGAAACTCAAGGTTTAAACACAGTCGGTATGAATATCGGAGGAGCAAAAGAGTACAATAATTTTAAAGTGAAATATGTTCAAGCTTTCCATTCATCAAGCTTTACAGATGATGATGGTAACGTTCATTACGGTGGTATGCCAACGGGTATTGTGTTAACACTTGGCGATAAAAAGATTTACCACGTTGGAGATACTGCAATTTTTAGTGACCTAAAACTTATCAGCGAACTAAATGGAGAATTTGATGTTGCGTTTGTACCGATTGGGGACCACTTTACGATGGGAATTAGTGACGCGATTCATGCTACAGACCAATTAATTCAGCCACGAATCGTAGTGCCAGTACACTACAATACGTTCCCACCAATTAAACAAGACCCTGAAAACTTTAAACAAGCATTAGAAACAGAATGCCAGATCTTAAAACCAGGTGAAGCGGTAGATTTTAAATAATAATAATATAGAGTAGTTATTTAAGATAAAATAACTTTTTAGACCTATTGTTTATTAGAATCTTTACACGCTCATGATTATTTAACAAAAATAAAGAGTAGAGTTTGAATTATGTTAAATAAATCAATATATTTAACAAAATTTAATCTAATCCGTCGATATATGTTAAATAAAAAACTATATTGAACAAAAATGAGATTGAGTAATCGATATTTGTCAAATAAAGTTGAATAATTATCAAAAGACGAAACTTTTTGTTAAATAAATTTCTATAAGAAACTATAAATATATTAAATAACTTGCCTATAACTCTTAAAATATAAAACTCCCGTAAACTAGACGTCACTGGACGCCTTGGTTTAAGGGAGTTTTAGGTTTAATTAAATAAATATTTACCAATATCGAGTGGGTGGATATTGTCTTCGCCTTTATACACACGCATGTTTCCACCTGAAATTTCATCGATTAATAAAATGTCGTCAGTTTCTTTATCTTTACCGAATTCAAGTTTAATATCATAAAGTTCTAAGTCTTTTTTTAGTAATTCTTCTTTAATGATATTTGAAATTTGAATTGTCAGTTGTTCGATTTTGTCGTATTCGTCGTTTGTTAGTAGTCCTAGAATGTCTAACGTTTCTTTTGAAGCGACTGGGTCTTGTCGCTCGTCATCTTTTAATGTAAATTCTACGACTGGTGAGTTTAATACTGTGCCGTTTTCAATATATTTACCATATCTTCTATAATAGCTTCCAACCGCAACGTAGCGACAAATAACCTCTAAGCCGTCACCGAAATTTTCAATTTCTTTTACGCGCATTTCTTTTTTATCTAAGTCGCTTGAAAGATAGTGTGTTGGAATGTTGTTCTCTTCTAAAGTTTTAAAGAAATGAGATGTCATTTCTAGTCCTGCACGTCCAGAACCTTCGACTGTGAGGCCGACTTGGTTTTCACCTGGATCAAATACACCGTCTTTACCAGTCATATCGTCTTTAAAGTAAAGTACGATTTCACCGTTATCATCTTTAAACACGTCTTTTGTTTTACCAGCATAAATACGTTCCATAACAAACTCCTTATAAATAAGTGATATATTTATCATATAAAAAAATGAATGTATTGTCATTTTAAAATTTAAAAAACCATCTAACTTTCGTTAGATGGTCATGCAAATTATTGTTTAGTTTTTTCGTATGCTTCATCTTCAATCGGTAAATTTTGCTTAAAGTATTTACGCGCTTTATTGAAATGAGTGACGTTAATAATACCAAAAATGATAAAAATTCCGCCAACTAAATACGTTACGAATGTTTGAAATTGTATGATTGAATTCATACCAAATACAATTAAAAATATACCAAACCAAAATCTAGCCATCGCATTATAATATGCTTTTCTTACGTCTCTTTTAGTACGTATTTGAAGCACTTTATAAAATAAAAATACAAAGAAACTCACAATTAATGCAGTAACTAGAGTAGTGATTAATAATTGAAAACCTGTACTCATTATTACAACTCCATTCTACTGTAGTATAATTGCTTAAAGAGAATATCACAACTATTACTGAGGTGTTTTTAATGTTTAATCAATTTTTAAATCAACTACCATCATTAAATGAATATAAAGATAATGTATTTAAACAAATCGAGGCTTCTGATTCGATTGTTATTTTAAGACATATTCGACCAGATCCTGATGCTTTAGGCTCTCAATTGTCATTAAAACAATATTTAAAAAATAAATATCCCGAAAAAGAAATCCGTGCGTTAGGTGTTTATGAAAATGAACTTAAATTTATGGGTGAATTAGACGATGGCGAAATTACTGAAAAAGATCTTGTCATTGTTTTAGACACAGCTAATATTGAAAGAATCGATTATGACGGTGACTTTACAGTTGGTAAAGGTATTATTAAAATCGATCACCATCCAAATGTCGAACCATACGGTGACATTAATATTGTTGAACCGTCAGTCTCTTCAACGAGTGAGTTAATTTATATACTATTATCGCTTGTAGATAGTCATCCAATCGATAAAACAGTACGCTCACTTGTTTATTTAGGGATTATTGGAGATACGGGCCGATTTTTATATAACTCACATCCATCCACATATGAAGTAATGAGTGACATTGCAAGAGGAGAAGTCGATACAAATGGACTTCTTATGAAGTTATACAAAAAATCATTAGAAGACTTTAAGTTCTCAGGATTTTTAATTAACAACTTTAACTTAACTGATAAAGGTGTTTTAAGCGTGTATGTATCTGAAAAAGACCGCGAAGATTACGGTGTAGATGAAACAGCTGCCGCATTACAAGTAAACTTATTTAGAGATGTTGAAGACGTCAAAGTATGGTTTATGGCATTAGAATCTGGTGATGAAATTAGAGTGAGATTACGTTCAAAAGACGTTACGATTAATGACGTTGCTGCACATTTCGGTGGGGGTGGACACCCGCATGCGAGTGGGATTAGATTTAGAAGAAAAGAAGATTTAAACAAGTTAATCGAAAAATTAGAAGAAAAATTATAAAAGTAGAGGTGAAGTGAATGATCAATTTAAATGTGCATAGTAGTTACGAGTTTCTAAACAGCAATATTCAAATTGATCCACTTCTATATATTTTAAAAGAAGACAAACAAACAAGTGTTGCGATAACGGACTTTAACTATATGCACGGAGCATATGAGTTTATCGAAAAAGCACAAAAAGAGAATATTAAACCAATCGTCGGTTTAGAAATTGAAATTGAATCCAACTTTGAAAATACGAATGTAGTTTTATATGCTAAAAACTTAAATGGATTTCACTTTTTATCAAAATTATCTTCTCGAATTAGCTATAAACAAATAGACACGACACCCTTATCATTTTTAAAAGATATTACGGATTGTATCGCAATTTTAAAAGATGAAAATGGACTTGATGTCTTTAATGAAATTAAAGTCCCTGAAGAAGATAAATATGTTTCCCACACATTAAATCACGATACGTATAAACGTGCTTATATTTCTAAAAGTTATTACTATAAACAAAGTGACGCGCCAGTAAAAACTATATTAAATGCGATTCAAAAAAATGAAAAAATAGATTTAGACTATTTAAACGAATCAGAAGGTACATCTCACGTTAAGTTAAGAGAAGACGTCAAAGAGTTTGAGGGCTTTTTAGAAGTCAATAAAGAAATCGTCAGTAAATGCGAAATGTATACCCCAAAAGTTGAATATACACTTCCAAAATTTACAAACGATTCGAGTGAGGAATTGTTAAAAGAAGAATTACAGGTTGCGTTAAATAAAAAAATCAAAGATATCACGTCTGACTATACGAATCGTTTAAATAAAGAATATAAGACGATTGTAGAAATGGGATATGCGGATTATTTTTTAATTGTTTCAGACCTCGTCAGATATTCAAAAAATAACGATATTTACGTCGGCCCAGGCCGTGGGTCGTCTGGAGCAAGCTTAGTTGCGTATTTACTCGATATTACTGATATCGATCCAATTGAATATGATTTACTTTTTGAAAGATTTTTAAATAAAGAACGCGTAACAATGCCAGATATTGATATCGACTTTGCGTCAGTAGATCGTCCGAAAGTACTCAAATATTTACAAGATAAATACGGTGAGATGCATGTAGCGAATATATTAACTTACAACAATATGACTGCTAAAAGTGCAGCACGAGAAATTGGAAGAATTTTTAATTTTACAGATAGTGAATTAAGAGAAGTGTCTAATATTATTGATGAAAACAATATGAATTTAGAAGATGCTTTTAATTCTGAGAGGTTTAATCATTTAATCGAAATTCACCCAAAATACAAATCATTAAAGATGTATGCATTAAAAATTGAAAACTTACCAAGAAATACGTCTATACATGCAAGTGGTGTGTTACTTGGTAGAAATCCTTTAAATGAAGAAATACCGATTATGTTCACTAGTGATGGGATTAGTAGTCAGTGGCCGATGGCTGATTGCGAAAAAGTTGGATTACTAAAAATCGATGTTTTGAGTTTACAAACACTGTCTTTAATTCGTTATATGAGTACGCGTATTAAACATAAAAATCTAGAGTTTGATGTAAATAATATCCCGTTAAATGATGAAAAAACATTTAAGTTATTATCTTCTGGATTAACAGCAGGGATTTTTCAGTTAGAATCTGAAGGTATTACGAGAGTGATTGAAAGATATAAACCGAATAGCTTGTTAGATCTTGCGCTCGTTTTAGCAATGTATCGTCCAGGACCAATGGAACAAATAGATCATATTATTCATATTAAACATTCTAACGAAGCTATCCGATACCCACATGATGATTTAAAAGACATATTAAAAGATACGTATGGAGTCATGATCTTCCAAGAGCAAATTATGCAAACGACGCGTAAAATCGCTGGTTTCACACTGCAAGAAGCGGATATTACTCGGCGTGCGATGTCAAAAAAGAACCGAGAAGAACTCATGAACGAAAAAGCAAAATTCATCCAAGGTGCATTAAAAAATAATTACGATAAAAATGTGAGTGAAACACTATTTAACTTAATTTTAAAGTTCGCTGACTATGGATTCCCAAAAAGTCATGCGTTAGTTTACTCAATTATTACGTACCGTATGGCATATATTAAAGCACATTACCCGAAAGAATTTTACTCAGTAATATTACTAGAGCATAAAACAAAACCAGATAAATTAGAACGTACATTGCAAGAGTTAAAACTATTAAACATTAAATTGATTAAACCTAGCATTCACAAGTCACTGTATCAAAATACAAGTGAAGGGAACGGAATTCGACTTGGTTTTTCAATGTTAAAAAGTATTTCAAAAGAATTAGCCGATAAGATTATAGAAGCACGTCAAGAACAGCCGTTTGAAGACATTTATGAATTCGTCTCACGGTTAAATGAATTCGGTATTCGTTTAACAGAAAAGCAAGTCAATGCACTCATATTATCTGGAAGTTTAGATGAGTTTAATCGTTCGAGAAAGTCACTTTTACAAGAATCTAAAAAAGCGTTAGATGCTGTCAAAGACGGTGTAAACCAAATTAATTTAATCGACATGGTTCTCGGGCTAACTCCCGTTCGATCTGAAGTAGATGTTGAAGAACTATCTCAAGCTGAAAAAATTAATGGAGAAAAGGAAGTATTAGGATTTTTTATATCCGAACATCCAATCATATTAAAACATCAAGACATACAGTACGTTCCTTTTCATCTACTGAGTAATAAAAACAAACGTGAACAAGGAATATTTCTCGTTTATATATTAGAAGTTCGTCAAATTCGTACGAAAAAGAATGAAGATATGGCTTACGTTAAAATTACAGATGGCCATACAGAGATGGATAGTGTGTTGTTTCCAAAAAATTATATTATAAACTTATCTAAACTCCAGCAAAATATGCTTGTTATTGATGGTGTGATGGATGAATATAAAAATAATAAACAACTTATTATCAATCGATTATATATTGTGGATGATTTTGTCAGAGATTATATTAAACATACTAAATATGTTGTTGTTCGTAATCATGAAACGAAAGATTTAACACATATACTCACTCATAATGGAATTCCTGTAATTGATATGAAAAAAAATCGCCTCGGATTTATAAACTTTTCGCAATTAGAATATTTATTTGATGCTCTTGGGAAAGAGAATGTGCGCTTAATTCATTGAAATTGAATGATCGTTGAAGTCATGTTATTATCAGTGGTATGACCACTTAAAATGGCAGGTAAAAAATGAATAATAAAACAAGATTTGAATATATTTTAATTGAGTTAGAAAAAATTATTCGCGAAAATAACATTAAACCTGGTGATCGTCTTCCGAGTGAACGTTATTTAAAAGATAAACTAAACGTTTCAAGACAGAGTGTTCGTGAAGCACTTCGTGCTTTAGAAATGCTCGGTGTTGTTCACGTAAAAATTGGTGAAGGCACGTATCTTGCTGATTTTAAAGATCACCGCTTATTTGATATTATCGGACAATTTTTAATTAAAACAGACGAACAGCGTGAGGAATTAAAAGAAATTAATCGGGTATTTGAAGATTATGTTAAAAGGGAATATCACGACAATAAAAATGTGCAAGATCAGGACAATAAAATTCTTCGTGCGATATACACAATTATTAAAAAATATACCGATTAAACATAGAGTCGAGGAGAAGTTATGTTAAAAGATTTATTTTATAAGTTAAATAAAAAGACGAATGAGCCGACCAAAAAGGGGACTTACAAAGACTCAGAGCCGGTGATGACAAAATGTCCAAACTGTAAAAATTTACTTTTTACTAAAGAATTAATTCGAAACGTCCATGTGTGTCCGAAATGTGATTATCATTTTCCAGTCACAAGTGACGAGAGACTCGATGCGTTACTCGATAAAGACAGTAAGCAACTACTATTTACAAATATCACTTCTAAAAATCCATTAAACTTTCCTAATTATGTTTCAAAATTAGAAAATGATAAAAGAAAAACAGGTTTAAATGAAGCGCTTCGTGTTGCCCACGGTAAAATTGACGGTAAAGAAGTCGTCGTTGCGGTCATGGATACGAGAGTTCGTATGGGGAGTATGGGAAGTGCAGTCGGTGAAATGCTCGCACAAGCATTTAATTATGCGACTGATCGAAATTTACCAGTTGTTGTATTTACAGCGAGTGGTGGTGCGAGAATGCAAGAAGGTATTTTATCGTTAATGCAAATGGCAAAAGTATCTGTTGCAGTGAAACGTCACTCAAATAAAGGATTATTATATGTTTCATATATGACGCATCCAACAACTGGTGGTGTTAGTGCATCATTTGCTTCAGTTGGCGATATTAACTTAGCAGAAAGTGGCGCACTCATCGGGTTTGCAGGTCGTAGAGTTATTGAAGAAACGATTAAAGAAAAACTACCGGATGATTTCCAAACTGCAGAATTTTTAATCAACCATGGTCAGTTGGATAAAGTTGTTAACCGAACTGAAATGAGATCACTACTCGCACAAATCTTACGTTTACACGAATAGAGGGATGGATTATGTCACGAAATTCTGAAGAAAGTATTGAACAGTTAGAAGCACGACGAAAAGAATTAGAAACTTATGAACAAAAAAACAATATCGATTTAAGTGATGATATTAATAAGATAAAAGCAAAAATAAATAAAAAAAGCACTCAACTTAGTCCTTGGGAGCAAGTAGAACTTGCGAGAACTTTAGAGCGTCCGACAACTTTAGAATATATTGAGAATATTTTCGATGACTTTATCGAGTTTTTTGGTGACCGAGTATACGGTGACGATAAAGCAATCGTCGGTGGTATTGCGAGTATTAACAATCAAGCGGTAACGGTCGTTGGTCATCAGCGCGGGATGACGACAAAAGAAAATATTAAACGTAATTTCGGTATGCCACATCCAGAAGGATATAGAAAAGCACTACGTTTAATGGAACAAGCTGAAAAGTTTAACCGACCGATTATTACTTTTATCGATACGAAAGGTGCCTATCCTGGTAAAGAAGCTGAAGAACGTGGACAAAGTGAAGCGATTGCTAAAAACCTAGTTGAGATGGCAGGTTTAAATGTACCGATTATTTCAATAGTCATTGGAGAAGGTGGATCTGGCGGTGCACTCGGGTTAGGTGTTTGTGACCGTCTATATATGTTAGAGAATAGTACATATTCAGTGATATCTCCTGAAGGTGCAGCGAGTATACTATTTAAAGATGGATCGTTAAAAGCAGAAGCAGCAAAATCATTAAAATTAACCGCTTCAGACTTATATGATTTAAATGTTGCAGATAAAGTAATTCAAGAGCCGATTGGTGGCGCGCATATCGATAAAGAGGCTGTGTTTAAAGATACTAAAGAAACAATCTTAAACGGTTTAGATGAATTATCTCAATTCAATGAAGATATTCTGATTGATTCACGTTTTGAAAAATATATGAATATCGGTGATTTTAAAATCGAAGAAAAATAATACAAATTTAACTCTCTTTTAAGTATGATACTTAGTAAGGGAGTATTTTTTTAGAAAGAGAGTGTAAAAGTGAAGCGTATTGCGGTATTAACAAGCGGTGGAGATGCACCAGGTATGAATGCAGCAGTGAGATCTGTTGTTCGTTCTAGTATAAATAGAGGTTTAGAAGTATATGGGATTTCTTACGGATATTTAGGGTTAATTCGTGGAGATATTAAAAAAATGTCATTATCTGACGTTGGCGATATTATTCAGCGCGGTGGAACGTCACTTCATTCTGCAAGATGTCCGGAATTTAAAGATGAATCTGTTCAAGAAATAGCGGTAAAAATTTTAAAAGAATATCATATCGAAGGATTAGTTGTGATCGGTGGAGATGGTACTTTTAGAGGAGCGACGGCATTAGAAAATCATGGTATTAAAACTATTGCGATTCCAGCGACAATTGATAATGATATACCGATTACAGAAAGTTCAATTGGGTTTGACTCTGCATTAAATACAGTGATTGAAGCGGTTGATAGAATTAGAGACACCGCTACGAGTCATGAACGTACATTTATTATCGAAGTAATGGGTAGAGATAGTGGAATGCTCGCATTATATAGTGGATTAGGAAGTGGTGCAGAATCTGTATTAATACCTGAAGAACCATATGATTTCGAAAAAATCACATCTAAAATTAAACGAGGTATGGAAAGAGGAAAAGCTCACTCAATTATTTTAGTAGCTGAAGGTGTTATGTCAGCAGAAGAATGTAGTAAACTATTAAGTAAAGAATTAGATATTGAGACGAGAATTAGTGTTCTCGGTCACATTCAACGAGGAGGTCGACCTTCGGCAAAAGATAGAATACTCGCGTCAAGATTTGGACACGAAGCAGTTACATTACTTTTAAATGACTATTCGGGTGAGATGGTTTACCTTAAAAATAATACGATTTCGCACGTATCATACGATACCGTGTTAAGTGAAAAAAAGGAATTAGATACTTCACTCATTGAAATTATAAATGAGTTATCTATATAGGAGGATATTATGCGTAATACAAAAATAGTATGTACAATTGGACCAGCTTCAGAAAGTGAAGAAATGTTAGAAAAATTAATGCGTGCAGGTATGAATGTTGCTCGACTAAATTTTTCTCACGGAGACCATGAAGAACATTTAGCGAGAATTAAATTGATTCGTAACGTTGCAAAACGTTTAGACAAACATATCGGAATTTTACTCGATACTAAAGGTCCAGAAATTAGAACACATAACATGAAAGATGGTGTCGTTCATTTAAAGAAAAATCAAGAATTAGACGTTCATATGAATGAAGTGCTCGGCGATAACACACACATTTCAATTACTTATGGTGGGTTAATTCATGACGTTAAAGAAGGCGACGAAATCTTAATTGATGATGGTATTATTACACTTAAAATTACGAGTATTGATTTAGAAAAAGAAGTTATTCGTACAATCGTTTTAAATGAAGGCGAAGTTAAAAATAAAAAAGGGGTCAACGTCCCTCAAGTTAAAGTTAACTTACCATCAATGACTGATAAGGACGAAAGAGATATTCTATTTGGAATTGAACATGAAGTTGATTTTATTGCACCGTCATTTATTCGTAAAAAAGATGACGTTTTACAAATTCGTCAATTACTTGAAGAAAACAGTGCTGAATATATTAAAATTATCCCTAAAATTGAAAACCAAGAAGGGATCGATAATATTGATGACATTTTACTCGTCTCTGACGGACTAATGGTTGCGCGCGGGGACCTAGGAGTTGAAATTCCAACTGAATCTGTTCCAATTGCTCAAAAAGAGTTAATAAAAAAATGTAATTATGCAGGTAAACCAGTTATCACAGCGACACAAATGCTAGATTCAATGCAACATAACCCGAGATGTACACGTACTGAAGCAAGTGACGTTGCAAACGCAATTTTCGACGGCACTGATGCAGTAATGCTTTCAGGTGAAACAGCTGCTGGAGAATATCCTGCTGAAGCTGTAATGACGATGGCAGATATTGCACAATCAAGTGAAACTGCTCAAAATTATAAAGCATTATTAACAGAACGTACGAAATATCAAGATCCAACTGTCACGACAGCGATTGGTGTTGCAGCAGCACATACGGCATTAAATTTAAACTGTAAAGCAATCGTCGCAGCAACAGAATCTGGTCATACGGCAAATATGATTTCTAAACATCGTCCGCAATGTGACATCGTTGCAGTTACTCCGTATGAACATGTCGCTAGACAACTTTGTCTCGTATGGGGCGTTCATCCAGTTGTTAAAGGTGGCTTAAATAATACAGACGAAGTATTAAACGGCTCAGTCCAAAGTGTGGTTGAAAAAGGAATCGTTAATGAAGGTGACTTAATCATTATTACTGCTGGTGTACCTACTGGTCAGGCAGGTACGACAAACTTAATGAAACTTCACGTTGTCGGAGACACATTAATAAACGCTCAAGGTATCGGAAAACATACTGGATATGGAGAAGTTGTACTTGCTAAAACATATGAAGAGTTATCTAAAGTTGATACGACGAATAAAATTGTCGTATTAGAGAAAGTTGACGGTATGATGACACCACTACTCGTTAAAGCAGCAGGACTGATTACTGTTGAAGGTGGTTTAACAAGCCCAGGTGCGATTATTGGATTAAACTTAGATCTACCGACAATTGTTGGCGCTAAAGATGCTTTTGAAGTGTTAAAACCAGGTATGAATGTCACTGTTGATAGCGAACAGCATGTCGTTTATAGTGGACATGCAGATGTTCTATAGTTAAGGAGATAGTTATGAAAAAGATTCTAGTTAGTTTGTTAGCATCATCAGTTTTACTCAGTGCATGTAGTAATGGTGCTGAGGATGTGCAAAAAACAGAAGTAAAACAAGAGAAATCGATGACGACAGAGACAATTATTAATGACTCTATTGATCAAAATAATGACGTTTTATCGTATGAAGAACATGGAACTTTATCTATCGATGATGATAAGGCATTAGAGTTCTTTGTGACGATGGATAATGATGAAAATGTAAAATTTGAAGTCGATAATAATGAATCGGTTTATACTTTTTATGATGTAGATGGTGAGAAAAAAGAAGTGCAAAACGGTAAACTTGAAGAAACAGACACTGAATTAAATGCACTGAATTATATTGAAATTATTGAAAGTTTAAAAGACTTACCTGAAGGTAAGTTAACGACTGAAGATGATTTATACGTTCTCACATATAATGTATTAGAAGTTGAGGATTTAAGTGCAATTAGTAATAGTTTATCATCGTACCTTGAAGACTATGATCCTGAAGAATTATCACTCGTACTAAAATTTAATAGCGATTATCAATTAGTTGAAGCTCACGTTGACGGGGTCATAACTGAAGACGATGAATCATTTAATGTTCAAGGAGACGTTAACTTCAACGATATTAATAATGTAGATTCAATCGATATGCCAAACAGAGAGTAGTGGATACTCTCTGTTTTTATTTATAAATAAAACTTATTGATTTTTATAAGAAACTTAACTTTTAGTTATAATTCTTATATTAAATTAGCTTTTAGTTTTAAAGCGCTATAGAACAATGTTGTAGTAGTTTTTTGATTATTTAATCACAAAGAAAGATAATTTTTAAGTTCAGCAGGTAAGTAAAATGTTTGTTATAATAAAACTAATAAAACGTTTTCAGATATAAGGGGAGGTTATTTTATGCCTGAAAAGAATTCTGGCTTAGAAGGTGTAGTAATTGGAGAGTCAAGAATTAGTTCCATCATCGGAACTCAATTAACGTATGCTGGGTATGAAATTGATGATTTAGCTGAAAATGCTCAGTTTGAAGAAGTGATTTACTTATTATGGAATAATCGCTTACCAAACGAGGAAGAATTAGCTAAATTTAAAGATGATTTATATGAGTATATGTATATCTCTCAAGATAAAGAGGAAGTATTTAAGCTGTTTGCTCAAAATGGAGATCACCCAATGGCATCTCTACGTACAGCAGTTTCTTATTTAGGAATTTTTGATGAAGAAGCTGATACATTAACTGAAGAAGCAAACTGGAACAAAGCACTCCGTATTCAAGGGGCAATGCCAGCACTAGTTGCGAACTTTGAACGCTTTAGAAATGGTTTAGAAACAGTAAAACCGAAAAGAGAATATAGTTTTGCAAAAAACTTCTTGTATATGCTTTACGGAGAAGAACCGACAGATATTCAAGTTGAAGCGATGGAAAAAGCACTGATTCTTCATGCTGACCACGAAATTAACGCTTCTACGTTCACTGCACGTGTTTGTGTAGCAACACTATCTGATTTATACTCAGGAACAGTTGCAGCAATCGGTGCTTTAAAAGGACCATTACACGGTGGAGCGAATGAACAAGTGATGAATATGTTATCTGAAATAGGTAGTTTAGATAACGTTGATGAATATATTCATAAAAAAATTGAAAACAAAGAAAAAATTATGGGGATCGGTCACCGCGTATATAAAGAAGGGGACCCTCGTGCAAAATACCTTAAAGATATGTCACGTAAGTTAACTGAAGAAAACGGCCAACCGGAACTGTACGAAATGTCAGTTCGTATTGCTGAATTAGTAGAAAAAGAAAAAGGTTTACTTCCAAACGTAGACTTCTTCAGTGCGTCTGTGTATCATTCTATGGGTATTCCACACGACTTATTTACTCCGATTTTCGCAGTGAGCCGTGCGTCAGGTTGGATTGCGCATATGTTAGAGCAATACGAAAACAACCGACTCATCCGTCCACGTGCAGAATACGCTGGTTATACTAATAGAAAATATGAACCAATCGAAAATAGAAAGTAAGGAGAATCACTCATGGCAGAAAAAATTACTTTAGAAAATGGTGTACTAAATGTACCTAACAATCCAGTCATTCCATTTATCGAAGGAGATGGAATCGGTCAAGACATCTGGCCAGCAGCTAAAAAAGTTATCGACAGTGCTGTAGAAAAAGCATATAACGGTGAAAAGAAAATTGAATGGCTTGAAGTTTTCGCTGGTCAAAAAGCATACGATAAAACAGGCGAATGGTTACCACAAGACACGCTCGATAAAATTAACGAGTACTTAATCGCAATTAAAGGACCACTAACAACACCAATCGGTGGAGGTATTCGTTCATTAAACGTTGCATTAAGACAACAACTTGATTTATACGTATGCTTACGTCCAGTTAGACACTATAGCGGTGTACCGTCACCGGTTAAAAATCCTGAGGAAGTTGATATGGCAATCTTCCGTGAAAACACTGAAGATATTTACGCAGGTATCGAATTCGAATCAGGCAGTGATGAAGTTAAAAAAATTATTAACTTCTTACAAGATGAGATGGGTGTACAAAATATTCGCTTCCCAGAATCATCAGCAATCGGTGTAAAGCCAGTTTCTAAAGAAGGATCTGAACGTTTAATTAAAGCGGCGATTGACTATGCGATCGAGCACAATAAACCAACAGTTACACTCGTTCATAAAGGTAACATCATGAAATTCACTGAAGGTGGATTCAAAAAATGGGGCTATGAACTAGCTGAAAGAGAATATGGCGATAAAGTATTTACTTGGGGTGAATACGATAGAATCGTAGAAAAAGAAGGTAAAGAAGCTGCGAACAAAGCTCAAGAAGAAGCTGAAAAAGCAGGTAAGATTATCGTTAAAGACTCTATCGCAGATATTTTCTTACAACAAATACTTTTAAATCCACTAGATCACACAGTTGTAGCTACGATGAACCTAAACGGAGACTACATTTCTGATGCACTTGCAGCACAAGTCGGTGGAGTAGGTATAGCACCAGGTGCAAATATCAACTACAACACTGGACATGCAATCTTTGAAGCAACGCACGGTACAGCGCCAAAATACGCTGGATTGGACGTTGTTAACCCGTCATCAGTTATTTTATCTGCAGTACTTATGTTAGAACACCTTGGTTGGCAAGAAGCAGCGGACTTAATTAACAAATCGATGGAAACAACTATCGCTAATAAAACAGTCACATACGACTTCGCGAGATTAATGGACAACGCGTCGGAAGTTAAAACTTCTGAATTCGGTGACTTACTTGTTGAAAACATGTAATAGCAAATGAATAGAACCACTGAGGTGGTTCTATTTTTTATTTTTATCTTATATAATTGATAAGACTATATTTAAAGGAGAATCATAATGAAAGATGAAACGATGAATGATTTAACATTACTTGGTAATCAAAACGTACAATATCCAACTACTTACGATACAAGTGTGTTAGAAACATTTGATAATAGCCATAGAGAAATGGATTATATGGTGAAGTTTAACTGTCCAGAATTTACAACACTTTGTCCAATGACAAATCAACCAGATTTCGCAACAATTTATATTAGCTATATACCAGATATTAAAATGGTTGAAAGTAAATCATTAAAATTATATTTATTTAGTTATAGAAATCACGGTGGATTCCATGAATCCGCAGTAAATATGATTATGAAAGATTTAATTGAGTTAATGGATCCGAAGTATATTGAAGTTTGGGGTAAATTCACACCGCGCGGTGGTATTTCAATAGATCCTTATGCAAACTATGGTAAACCAGGGACTAAGTTTGAAAAAATGGCTGAAAAACGTCTTTTTGAACATGATATGTACCCTGAAAAAATTGATAATAGATAGGAAGTTTATATGTCTAAAGCATTAATTGTATTTAGTGGTGGGCAAGATAGCACAACGTGTTTAGCATATGCACTAAAACACTACGATGAAGTAGAAACAATTACTTTTCACTATAACCAAAGACACGCTGAAGAGGTTGAAATTGCACAAAAGATTGCAAAAGATTTTAACGTAAAAAACACTGTCATCGATGTATCATTAATTAACGATTTAACAGAAAATGCGTTAACGAGAGATATTGATATTAAAAACGACGGTGACGTGCCGAATACGTTCGTGCCAGGTCGCAACATCTTATTTTTTAATATCGCAAGTATCGCAGCGTACCAAATTGGTGCAGATACGATTGTGACTGGAGTGAGTGATACAGATTATAGCGGTTATCCGGATTGTAGAAATGAATTTGTTGTCGCTTTAGAAGAAGCAATTCGCTTAGGTTTAGATCGTCATATTAAAATCGACACACCACTTATGGATAAGGATAAAAGTGAAGTGTGGGAAATGGCTGATGATTTAGATGTGTTTCAATATATAAAAGAAGAGACGTTAACATGTTATAACGGTATTAAAGGCAGTGGATGCGGTGAATGTCCAGCTTGCATACTTAGAAATGAAGGTTTAAAGCAATATGAAAGAAAAAAATCTAATTAGAGTTATTATTTACCTATTAACAATTATCGGTGCAAACGTTGTTACCGCACGTTATGGAACGTTTCAACTCGGTGTATTTTTAATTCCGTTTGGATCATTCTTCATCGGGTTAACACTCGTTATGAGAGACATGGTTCAAAATGTGTATGGACGTAAAAAAACATACGGTTTTATTGCACTCGCGTTAATTTTATCTGCTGTTTCAAGTCGTGTACTTGGAGATCCGTTGTGGATTGTAATGGCAAGTACAGTAACTTTTTTAGTGTCTGAGACAATTGATACTGAAATTTATACACGCTTTAAAATACCGTTTATTAGACGCGTCATGTACTCAGGCGTTGCATCAGGATTTTTAGATAGTGCATTATTTGTGATTATCGGTATTTCTCCATTTGGTATGGGCTTTATAGAATGGAGTGACGTACCATATGCGATATTAGGTCAATGGATGATTAAAGTTTTAATGCAATTAGTTGTCGCTGGGAGCATTCGACAAATTGTTATGAAACTCGGTATTTATGAGCCTAATATCTCTGATGTTAGATAAAGAGAACTATTTATTGAAATATACTGTCTTTTCTGACAAAATAAGATAGACACATATTAAAATGGAGGATTTTGCATGGAAAACGTAAATAAAAAGGGTGGGATGTTCCAAAGGTTTCTTGACTTCGTTGAGAAATCAGGAAATAAGTTGCCACACCCAGTGACTCTGTTTTTCCTTCTCGCAGTGTTAACTTTAGTCGCTTCTGCGATTTTATCTGCGATTGGAATTTCAGTCGTACATCCCGGAGATCAAAATGAAATAATTGAAGTCAACAACCTACTAAGTAAAGATGGAATTACATATATATTTGAAAGTATGGTAGATAACTTCATTAACTTCGCGCCATTAGGCGTAGTACTGACTACGATGCTAGGAATTGGGATTGCTGAACGTTCAGGGTTAATTTCAGCAGCGTTAAGAGGATTTATTTTAGCGATTCCTAAGTCTTTAATCACTGCAGGATTAGTATTTGCAGGGATTATGTCGTCACTTGCAAGTGACGCTGGATACGTTGTATTACCACCACTTGGGGCAGTTATTTTCTTAGCACTTGGTAGACATCCAATCGCAGGACTTGCGGCAGCATTTGCAGGGGTATCTGCAGGGTTTAGTGCAAACTTATTACTTAGTGGTACTGACGCAATGCTCGCGGAATTATCAATGGATGCGGCAATGATGATAGACCCAGCGTATGTTGAAACAATGAACGTGGCAATGAACTATTACTTCATTGCAGCAAGTGTATTTGTATTAACGATTGTTGGTTGGTTCGTGTCAGATAAAATTGTCGAACCACGTCTTGGTACATACGACAGTAAGTATTTAAATACTGATGATTCAGAAGATATGCATGCATTAAACGATTTAGAGAAAAAAGGTTTACTTTACGCATTTATTTCAATTATTGTTTCAGTATTACTTGTTTCTTTACTCGTTGCATTCCCATTCTCACCAATGCGTGGCGATGAAGGTAGCTACATGGATCAGATTATCCAGTCACCGTTCATGTCAAGCTTAGTACCAATCATTGCGATTTTATTCTTTATCCCTGGTCTCGTTTATGGTCTTGTAACGAAAACGATTAAAGGCGAAAAAGATGTGGCGCATCAGTTAACGGATACGATGAACACAATGGGTACAATTATCGTACTCGCATTTACTGCAGGTCAATTTGTTGCGTACTTTGCTGAAAGTAACATCGGTATGGTAATTGGTGTATACGGTGCAGAGTTACTAGAAAGTTTAAATCTTAAAGGAATTCCTTTAATTATCGGATTCATTTTAGTAACGGCATTTATCAACTTATTTATTGGAAGTGCATCAGCAAAATGGGCGATGATGGCGCCAATATTCGTGCCAATATTAATGCAACTTGGATACTCTCCAGAGTTAACGACGATGGCTTATAGAATTGCAGATTCAAGTACAAACATCATCACACCATTAATGACGTACTTCGCGGTTATTATTGCGTTTGCAAATAAGTATGTAAAAGATATCGGTGTCGGAACATTAATTTCAATTATGTTACCGTACTCAATATTCTTCTTAATTACATGGTCAATATTCTTGATCGGCTGGATGCTTCTTGGTTTACCACTAGGACCAAACGCACCGATTATATATCCATAAAACACGTCTTCGGACGTGTTTTTTTAATTTGAAAAGAAAATGAAAAAAGGTAAGAGCTCTATAGAATGAGATAGCGTACCATATGCGATATTAAATCGATGAAGTGAGAAAGAGAACTCTCTATTGAAATATATTTTCATTTCTGACAAAATAGGTAGGAATAAACTCAATGGAGGACTTTTTATGGAAAACATTAAAGAGACTGGTAGTCTTTTTCAAAGATTTCTAGATTTTATTGAAAAAACAGGAAATAAACTGCCACATCCAGTAACGTTATTCTTTTTATTATCAATCATAACGTTAATCGCATCAGCGATTTTATCAGCGATTGGAATTTCAGTTGTACATCCTGGAGATCAAAATGAAATTATTGAAGTCAAAAATCTACTAAATAAAGATGGGATTACATATATATTTGAAAGTATGGTAGATAACTTTATCAACTTTGCGCCTTTAGGCGTAGTTCTTACTACGATGCTTGGGATAGGTATTGCTGAACGTTCAGGATTAATTTCAGCAGCTTTAAGAGGATTTATTTTTGTCATTCCAAAATCATTAATTACTGCTGGACTAGTATTTACTGGTATTATGTCTTCACTTGCTTCTAATGCAGGATATGTTGTATTACCACCACTCGGGGCAGTAATTTTCTTAGCGCTCGGTAGACATCCCGTCGCGGGGATTGCTGCAGCATTTGCAGGGGTTTCAGCAGGATATAGTGCAAACTTATTACTTAGTGGTAATGACGCAATGCTTGCAGAGTTAACAATGGACGCAGCTAAAATAATCGATCCAACGTACGTTGAGACGATGAACGTCGCAATGAACTATTATTTCATTGCAGCGAGTGTTTTTTTATTAACGATAGTTGGATGGTTTGTTTCAGAAAAAATTATTGAACCACGACTTGGTACATATGATAGAAAGTATTTAAATACTGATGATTCAGAAGATATGCATGCGTTAAACGATTTAGAGAAAAAAGGATTACTTTACGCATTTATTTCTATAGTCGTTTCAGTATTACTCATTTCTTTACTTGTCGCATTTCCTTTTTCACCAATGCGTGGTGATAGTGGAAGTTATATAAATCAGATTATACAATCTCCATTCATGTCTAGTTTAGTGCCGGTAATAACGATATTATTCTTTATTCCTGGACTTGTTTACGGTATTGTAACGAAAACGATTAAAGGTGAAAAAGATGTGGCACATCAGTTAACAGATACGATGAATACAATGGGGGTAATTCTAGTACTTGCATTTACTGCAGGTCAATTTGTTGCATACTTTGCTGAAAGTAATATTGGACTGGTAATTGGTGTATATGGTGCAGAGTTACTAGAAAGCTTAAATCTTAAAGGAATTCCTTTAATTATCGGATTTATACTCGTATCTGCTTTTATTAACTTATTCATCGGAAGTGCATCAGCAAAGTGGGCAATGATGGCACCAATCTTTGTACCTGTTTTAATGCAGCTCGGTTATTCACCAGAGTTAACAACAATGGCTTATCGTATCGCAGACTCAAGTACAAATATCATTACGCCTTTACTGGCTTATTTTGCCGTCATTATTGCATATGCAAATAAATATGTAAAAGATATCGGTATCGGTACATTAATTTCAATTATGTTACCATACTCTATATTCTTCTTAATTACATGGTCAATATTCCTAATCGTCTGGATGATCCTTGGAATACCATTAGGACCAAACGCGCCGATTGTATATCCATAAAAACACGTCTTCTGACGTGTTTTTTTAATTTGGAAAGAAAGTAACCGACTTGTATAATAAAACTAATCACTCATAGAGGAGACGAACTATGGATAAGTTAATTTTAATAGATGGTAATAGTTTAGCGTTCCGTGCATTTTATGGACTTCCACTTTTAAGTAACCAAAGTGGTTTACATACGAATGCTATTTTTGGATTTCAAAAAATATTAGATAAAATTATACGTGAAGAAGATCCCACACACTTTTTAATTGCATTTGATGCGGGGAAACAAACGTTTAGACACGAGAAATACGGAGAATATAAAGGTGGTCGTCAAAAGACACCACCAGAATTAGGTGAACAGTTTGCGCCGATTCGTAAATTAATTGATGCGTATGGTATTAAACGATATGAAGTAGAGAACTACGAAGCGGATGATATTATTGGTTCTTTATCTAAACAAGCAGATGAAAACGGTATGGAGACGATCATCATTACTGGGGACCGTGACTTAACTCAACTTGCAAGTGACCACGTGACGATTTACTTTACGAAAAAAGGTGTCACTCAAATCGATAAATATACTCCAGAGTATATTGAAGAAGAATACGGGCTTCGCCCAGAACAGATCATTGATATGAAAGGGTTATGGGGCGACACGTCAGATAATATTCCTGGCGTCCCAGGTATCGGTGAAAAAACTGCGATTAAATTACTTAAAAAATATGATTCAGTCGAAGGTGTCTATGAAAATATTGAAGAATTAAAAGGGAAGCAGCGTGAGAATTTAGAGAACTTTAAAGCGGATGCGTTAATGTCTAAAGAACTGGCAACAATTTATAGAGACATGACGTTTGATTTTAATTTAGATGATTTAAAACTGCCACCTGAAGACGTCGATGCCAAAATTAAAGTATTCAAAGAATTTGAATTTAACTCGTTACTTGAAAATTTAAATGAAGCACCAGTTAACGATGCGACGACTTTTGAAACAAAAAGAGTTGATAGTTTATCAGAACTCGGTAAAAACGTCTCACTATACTTAGAGAGTGAACATGCAAACTACTTATTAAATAAGCCAACGGTACTCGCAGTGACTGATGGAGAAAAAAGTTTTGTGACAAATGTCGAAGATATAGATACTGAGTCACTTGAAGAGTTTTTAACAACTAGAGATACAATCAATACGTATGATTTAAAACGGCAAATCGCATTTTTAAATCAGTTAGACGTTACTTTTACTAATTTTACTGGCGATATTATGCTCGGGTCATTTTTACTTGATCCTGGTAAAAAAATCGTAGACGTATCGTCGACAGTCGAAATATTTAACATTCTAATTGATAGCGACGAATCTCATTATGGTAAAGGCCGAAATAAGAAAAACCCTACAATTGAAGAAACGAAAGATTTCACTGAGACAAAAACACTCGCGATACATCAGGCGTTAAAACTTTTAGAGAAGAAGCTTAAAGACGATGAAATGTATAATTTATTTA
>DWXM01000028.1 GCA_019119225.1 Candidatus Nosocomiicoccus stercorigallinarum | reverse complement strand
TTATGGGTACAAAATAAAGATATATACACGCGTGAAGTCACGTATGAGTCACCGAAAATTCCTAAAAGCTTCAATAATTTTAAAATAACCCAAGTATCAGATTTTCATAATACGTACTACGGACATGGAGGTAAACACTTACTTAAAAAAGTAAAAGACACAACACCTGACATCATTTTAGTCACGGGGGATTTAATAGACCGAAGAACACCAAACGAAGCACGCGGTATTAAAATGCTAAAAGATTTAATGGAAATCGCACCGTGTTATTACGTCACAGGAAATCATGAAGCATTTTACAAAAATTTTTTAGGCATTTACGAGAAAATATTAAACACCGGTGTCCATAACGCGTCGATTCACGATTTTAAAATTACACGTGGTAAAGATGCAATAACGATTACAGGTATCCACGATTTAAGAGTACTTGGAGATCTCGAAACAAATCCAAGTATATTCTCTGATTACGATAAAATGCTCGAAGACCGTTTTAAAAATCTTAACGATAACTTCACAGTTCTTCTCGCGCATCGTCCAGAAGAGTTTGAAAGATATTCAAAATACCCGGTCGACCTTATTTTTAGTGGTCATGCGCATGGGGGTCAAATTAGGCTGCCAGTTGTTAAAGGACTATACGCACCAGATCAAGGTATCTTACCGACATATACTGAAGGCACACATACGCTAAACGACTCAACATTACTTGTGAGTCGGGGGCTTGGTAATAGTCGTTTCCCGTGGCGTGTGTTTAATAAACCAGAAATCATTTTAGTTACACTGAAATCAAAATAAAAAGGTATCACTGAAAATTCAGTGATACCTATTTTTTAATTAAAAAATACCATTTGTGGCTGATCGTCTTTAGTTATAACATCTGTTTCAATTAAATATTCATTTAACTTATCAAAGTTAACTTCTGCACCGATTCCTGGGGCATCACTTACCGTAACGACACCGTCTTTAGCGACCACCTCTGGCGTAATAATGTCCATGTCCCAGTATCTACTTGAAGGTGCTGTGTCACCAGGTAGTGTAAAGTTAGATAGCGTTGTGATTGCGATATTTGTTAAGCGACCAACGCCTGCTTCTAGCATTCCACCGCACCATAGCGGGATGTTATTCTCTTTTGCGAGGTCATGAATTTTAATGGATTCTGTTAATCCACCCACACGACCGACTTTTACGTTTATAATCTCACAACTGCCGAGTTCAATCGCAGCTTTCGCATTTTCATAACTATCGATAGATTCATCTAAACAAATCGGTGTTTTAATTTGCTTTTGAAGTGTCGCGTGGTCGACGATGTCTGTACTACCAAGTGGTTGCTCGATCATCATTAAATCAAACTCATCTAACGCTTTTAACGTTTCGACGTCGTCTAACGTGTAAGCAGAGTTTGCGTCGACCATTAGTGGGATGTCTGGGAAGTGTTTACGGATAAAACGCACGTATTCAACATCACGTCCAGGTTTAATTTTAACTTTAATACGTTTATATCCTTCATTTACTTTCTCTTCAATTTTCGGAATAATAGCTTCGTCAGTTTCTTCTAAACCGAGAGAAATTCCAACTTCAACTTCAGCTTTTTTACCGCCAAGCACTTTATATAACGGTTCTCCGATTTGTTTTGCGTATAAATCCCACACTGCAGTTTCAATTCCAGATTTGGCCATATTGTTGCGTTTAAATGGTTTAAAGATTTCTGTAACTTCTTTTGGATGGCTAATTTCTTTATTAATTAATAATGGCGCAAAATATTTTTTTGTTGCAATGACTGCACTATCCATAAACTCTTCAGAGTATAATGGATCTTCTCCAGCAACTGTTTCACCAAATCCACTTAGACCATTTTCGTCAATTACTTCAACAATTGTGATGTAGCGGTCGATTTGTGTCCCGAAACTTGTTGTAAACGGGTTTTTCATCTTCATTTTTAACTTATGTAGTTTTACTGTTTCGATTTTCATAGTACGTCTCCTTTTTTCTGTTACATCTATTATATATGATATGAATGTTGTTTTGTCTTTCGCGAATTAAGGGTAATATCTAATTATTATAACGAAATCGAGGGATATTATGGTTGAAAGTGAAATGAATCAAATATTTAAGCATATTCATAGTAATCCGGAGTTAAGTTTAGAAGAATACGAAACGACGGATTATATTTTTAATTATTTAAAAGATAAAGGATTTTCTCCTGTAAAGTTTGATGGATTTCCAGGGTTATACTGTGACATCGGTGACTTTTCTAAAGATAGTACAACAATTGGAATTCGTGCAGATATAGATGCATTATGGCAAGAAGTTGATGGTGTTGAGCAAGCGAATCATTCATGCGGACATGACGCACATATTTCGATGGTGATCGGTGCAATGTTAATGCTACAAGATGAAACACTCATTAATAAAGGTGTACGGTTTATCTTTCAACCGGCTGAAGAAATAGGACTCGGTGCAATAAAGGTGAGTGAGACAGGGGTTATAGATGATTTAGATTACATGTTTGGGATTCACCTACGACCAGTTGAAGAGGCGAAAAGTGGATTTATATCTCCAAGTATCGAGCACGGTGCAAC
>DWXM01000027.1 GCA_019119225.1 Candidatus Nosocomiicoccus stercorigallinarum | reverse complement strand
AAAGATAAAAATAAAGGAACAGTCACATGAATATTTTAAGTTTAGTTTTAATATTAACAGTTGTAAACATATTGCCAAGAATATTACCCGTATTTTTTATAGGAAAGTTTGTATTACCAGATATATTTATTACATTTTTAAATTATATTCCGATCGCTGCATTAGGTGTTTTAATTTTTCCAGGAATACTATCTGCAGTAGAGACTCCGCTCGAGGGAATACTTGGAGGAATTTTTGCTGCGATATTAGGTATCTTTCGTGTACCGTTATTTTTTGTGGTTGTTCTTTCAGTTTCCTTTATATATTTAATAATGTTAATTATGTAATTTAAAATTTGCCTCGTTATATTATTTAATATAACGAGGCACTTTTACTATTCTAAGTACATTTTAATTCTATCAAGAATCATTTGATTTCTTTCTGTAATTTCCGCGCGTCTTGGAATTTTATGATAATCTTTTAAATCATCTTCCCATTCTTCAGGAAATTCTAATTGTGCGAGTGGTTTATACTGTTCAATAAAATCTTCCGGAAGTCTACCTTTTGGTGGAGCGATACCTTTAATTGCAAGCCAAACTTGTGCCCACATTCTAGGGACGACTTGCCATATGTTATATCCACCACCGCCTAAGGAAAGAAGTTTACCGTTTGCATATTTGTCTGCCATTTTGTTAACAATTCTTGGTATTTCTTCATATGCCTGTGATGTTAATGATAAGTGGGTCATCGGATCTCTGTAATGTGCGTCAACACCATTGACGTGTACAATGATATCAGGGTTAAACTGACTTGCGACAATTTCAACACTTTCTCTAAATATTTCAAGAAAAGAATCATCTTCAGTAAAAGCATCTACAGGTAAATTCACACTAAAACCAAAGCCATGATCTACCCCTCGTTCTGTAACGAGTCCAGTACCAGGGAATAGGTATCGACCAGTCTCATGAATAGAATAAGTCATTACATCATTCATATCGTAAAATGTAAATTGTACACCGTCTCCATGATGTGCGTCAGTATCGATATATAATACACGCTGATTATATTTTACTCTTAAGTATTGACATGCAATTGCAGCGTCATTATATACACAAAAGCCGCTAGCTTTACCAGTAAATCCGTGGTGTAAACCACCAGCAAGTGAAGCAACTTTTTTTGCTTTACTCTTCATAATTAAGTCTGCACCAGTTAGTGATGCACCGACGAGCATCGAACATTTTTCATGCATGTTTTCAAATTGCGGTGTATCTTCAGTGTTTAAACCGTAATTTGCAAGTTCCTTCTCTGAAATTTGGTCATGACCGGCACGTTTAACTGCATCTACATAGTCTGGTTTATGGACGAGTAAAATTTCTTCTTCTGTCGCAACACGGGGTTGTACAATATCTTCGTCTTTTAAAAAGTTTGCTGATTTAAGTAAGTCTGTCGTCATTTTTAAACGCATCTGATTAAAAGGGTGAGTATCGTTAAAACGATACTTTAAAAGCTCGTCACTATAGACGTATAATGCGTTCATATTATCCTCGGTTCATAGGATCTACAACGTCGTAGCCCGTTTCCTTAAGTTTTTTAATGACAAACATCGGGTTCATTGCGTTTACTTTAATGACGACGAATTTATGACCTTCTTTTTCTTTATTATCAAAAATTGTAATAGAAACTGCTTTTATATTTAAATCGTATAATATTTTACCGATATCATATACAATTCCTGGTCGGTCTAATACATCAATTTCTATAATAGAACCTGGAATATTCATACCTGTAATATCTATAAATGCGTGCATAATATCAGTTTGAGTAATAATTCCAACTAGCTTTTTTGATTGAATAACGACGATTGCGCCGATGTCAAATTGTAAGAAATCGACTGCGAGTTCTTCAACAAAATCTCTTGGACTTGTAAACATCACTCTAGTTTGCATAATATCTTTTAACGGATGATGAATCGTCGTTTTTGAATCTTTATTTAGTATAGAAGGTAATGCTAAGTTAATATCTTTATCTGTAACTAATCCAGTGACTTCATTATTTTCTACGATTGGAATATGACGAATTTTATTTTCATTCATCATGTTTAATGCATCTTTTACTGTGTGTTCAGGTGAGAGTGTTTTTACATCTTTTGTCATTATTCGACTGACTAACATAATATCCTCCTTAGAAAAAGAAACGGTTTTTAAACCTAATTTTATCAAAAATAATACGTTGTTCTGTATTAATGTACTTACCAATTCTTGCCATTAAGGTATTTGCTGGATGACTTGTAATCTCAGGATCATTTGTCATAAATACTTCAAATCCAGCGACTGCCATTAAACGAATCATCAAATCCTTATACTCGTAAACGTCTAATCCAGTGCCTTTAAGATCCCAGTGCCAATAATATTCAGTCGTTAAAACGATATAGTTTTCCATATAATCATCCATAAAAGAAAGTTTCAATAAGTTTTTACCAATTTTTGAATTACGAAACTTTTTAGATACTTCAACCGCACCGAGTTCTAATATAAATTCATGATTTCCTAAACTCCATCGTTCAAATTCGTCAGGTCTATGGTACGTGACGTATCCAATAATATGATTATCGACACGGGCGATAATAATTCTTCCTTCTTTCAAAGTAGCGATTTCTTGAAGCGCCTCAAATTGATCGTATGGTCTTCTAAACGCTTCCAAAGTTGAATCAAAAGAATAAGTTTTTAATGTTTTTTCATCAATAGGACCTTCAATAACGATGTTCTGATTGTTAATTTCATATTCTAATTTATGAAATGTTTTTTTATGCTTCAATACCTCACCCCTAAACTAAAATTCAAGCCTTTAAATATAGTATACATGAATATTTTATATAATATTTATGAAATAGGGCTAAAGAAAAAAATAGAAAAACATTGAATTTCTATAAAATAAGGTTTAACATGATAATTAAATACAAAAGAAAGCGTTTTACTTTTTATTAGGAGTGAACTAAATGGAACACGAAATCTATAAAGCAGTAGATCAAAATCCAAATATGAAGAGCTACGAAGAATCAGTAAAAAACTTTTCATGGGAAGAAGCTAAAAAACATTTTACTTGGTATGAAACAGGTAAAGTGAACATGGCTTATGAAGCTATCGACCGCCATGTTGATGAAGGCTATGGAGATAAGGTAGCGCTTCATTATAAAAATGGCGATGAAATAAAAACGTTTACATTCAAAGAGATGAAAGAAAAATCCAATAAAGCAGCAAATATGCTAGTGGAAAAAGGTGTTAAAAAAGGCGACCGTGTATTTATCTTTATGCCAAGATCACCTGAGCTATATTTCGTATTCATTGGTGCAATTAAAATCGGTGCGATTGTAGGACCTCTTTTTGAGGCATTTATGGAAAAAGCAGTCGTTGATCGATTAGAAGACTCTGAAGCAAATATTTTAATTACGACGTCAGACTTATTAGAAAGAGTTCCTTACAACGATATTGATACGTTAGAACACGTATTTGTTGTTGGTGACGATGTTAAAGAAGATGAAAAAGT